>NZ_JADNLF010000007.1:0-233995 GCF_015555825.1 Bacteroides clarus
TTATTATTTATAAGTTATTTATTTAGAGATATTTATGCATCTGATAGTTCTGCGAAGACTTTGCAGGTTTCGTTCGTAGGTATGCAGGCACAAGAAGTTGCAATCAAGCCTAATTTGAGAGTTGTATTAAAGTCTGATACAGAAGTGCTTGATGAGGTCGTTGTGACAGCAATGGGTATTAAACGTTCAGAAAAAGCATTGGGATATTCTGCAACTTCTGTGAATAGTGACAAGATTACAGCTACTCGCAATTCAGATGTGATGTCTGCTTTATCCGGAAAAATTGCGGGTGTACAGATATCAAGTAACTCATCGGATCCAGGTGCGTCTAATTCTGTTGTCGTACGTGGTTTTAGTTCTTTGTCAGGTTCCAATCAGCCGCTTTATATTATTGATGGAGTACCGATGAGTAACTCTACCGCCGGTTCATCTACCAGTGATGCTCTTGATACGAGCTATGACTTTGGTAATGGTGCCAATGCTATTAATCCTGATGATGTAGAGAGCATGACAGTATTGAAAGGTGCTGCTGCAACGGCACTTTATGGTAGCCGTGCGGCTAATGGTGTTATCATGATCACTACAAAAACCGGTAAGCAGCAAAAGAAAGGTTTGGGAATAGAATATAATGGTGGCTTACAGGCTTCTACTATCTTACGTTACCCGCAATTACAGAATGAATTCGGTATGGGTTGGAGCGGTACACATACTGAATTGGAGAATGGTAGTTGGGGACCTCGTTTTGACGGTTCTATGCGTGTTTGGGGTAATGTCTATGATAACTCGCAGAAAGTAAAGCCTTATGTGGCAATGAAAGATAACATTAAAGATTTCTTTGATACAGGTTTCCGTTACTCAAACAGCCTTTCATTCAATAATGCTAATGAAAAAAGTAATTACTATGTGTCATTTTCACAAATAAGTGATGATGGAATGTTGCCGGGCAAGGCAGATACGTATGACAAATATACTTTCTCTGCCCGTGGCGGACATAAGATTGGAAATTTGACCCTGTCATCTTCTGTAAATTACGCAAGTCAGCGTAATAAGTTTGCTACAACCGGACAGGGACTTTCAATGATTAACTCTCTGTACCAAACTCCGCGTGATATAAGCATTATTGGTCAAAAGGATTTGAATGATCCATTCAATGGTCCGGGATACTATTATACTCCTTATGGTGTAACCAATCCCTATTATATTCTGGATACTTATATGAATACTTATAAGTCAGAGAAGATTTATGGAAAGTTCCAGGTAGATTACGATTTCTTGAAATATTTTAAGTTTACCTATCGCATCGGTTTAGACGCTACGAACAGCGAACAAAAATATGGTGAGCCTAATTTGGCAGCTTTATTTGCCGGTACTCCTAATGATGATCAGGGAAACTTTAATGGAAAGAACGGAAAGGTAATGGAAGAAATGTTACGTCGTCGTGAGCTGAATCAAGATGTATTAGTTACTTTCAGCATGCCGGTAAGTGATTTTGATATCAATGCTTTAGTCGGTGGTAACTTCAATGAGCGTAAATATTCTTCAATGACATCGACTGTTACAGGTTTGGATATCCCTACTTGGTATCATTTGAGCAATTCGGCCAATACTCCTCTTGCAGAGGAATTAAGCTCTCGCCGTCGTTCCAATGCGGTGTTTGCGCAAGTGGACTTGGCATGGAAAAGCATGGTTTATTTGACTGCCACAGCGCGTAACGACTGGTCATCTACTCTTCCTAAGGGTAAACGCGGTTTCTTCTATCCGGGTGTTACAGGTAGTTTTGTATTCAGCGAATTGTTTAATGAAGATTTGAAAAGCTGGTTTACATTTGGTAAGATTCGTGCGGCTTATGGTAAGACCGGTAATGATGCCGATCCTTATATGACATTGACTTCTTATGGCCAAGCCGTGGCTGATAGCGGAGGCTGGGGTGAAGTGAAGTTTCCGCTGAATGGTACTAATGCTTTTACCAAAGGTAATATACTTGGCAATAATGCATTGAAGCCGGAGATGACTACGGAATATGAATTCGGGGCAAATGTAGCGTTCTTTAATGGACGACTGTCAGTAGATGCGGCATATTATAACCGTAATTCAGACAATCAGATTATGAGTTTGAATATGGATGCTGCCAGCGGTTATACATATCGTAACGTCAACTTGGGTAAAATTCGTAATCAAGGTTGGGAGTTGCTTGTTACCGGACGTCCTATTCAGACTAAAGACTTTACTTGGGAATTGACCTGGAACTTTACGAAAAACAATAGTAAGGTAATCAGTTTGCCGGAAGAATTGGGCGGCCTTGCTACCATTTTCGGTTTGAGCGGTGGTACAACACTATATGCTATTGTAGGTGAACCTTTGGGTACGTACAAAGCTGAAGTTCCTATGACTGATGATAATGGTAATATTGTAGTGAATCCTTCTACCGGTCTGCCGGTGGCTTCAGACCAAATGGCTATTGTAGGTACCATGAACTATAAATATCAGATGGGTGTATCTACCATGTTGCAATACAAAGGTATTACTTTAGGTGTAGATTTCGATATTCGTCAGGGTGGTAAAATGTATTCACGTACAAAGGCAATCAACTATTTTACAGGTAATGCTATCCAGACTGCCTATAACGACCGTAACCCGTTCATCGTGCCTAACTCGGTTAATCAATTAAGCGATGGCAGTTTCGTGGAAAATACCACTCCGGTGAGCTATGCTAAGATTTGTGATTATTGGAATGCAGGTGGAGATATGATGGGCAGCTATGAATTGATTGATAAATCATTTGTTAAGTTGCGCAATATCTCTTTAGGATGGGATTTGCCAAAGAGATGGTTATCCAAGACTCCGTTCCAAGATATCAAGGTGTCTGTTTACGGAAGCAACCTTTTTGTATGGACTCCGTCAGACAATACCTTTATTGACCCGGAAATGACTTCATTCGGTAATGACCTTGAAGGACAGTACGGTGAATGGACGGCCAACCCGAGCAGCCGTAAGTTCGGTTTTAACTTAATGGTTAAATTCTAAAAAAACAGAAACGAATATGAAAAAGAAACTAATGATATTTGCTTCCTCGTTGCTCATAGGGTTTACGAGCTGCAACCTCGATATTAATACGGATCCGGATGCACCGAGTGATGTAACACCGGATATGATACTTCCTGCTGCGGAAAATGTTATTGCATGGACGGTAGGTAATGCTATGTACAATTATGCCGGTTTCTTTGCTCAGTACTACGAGCAAATGCCGGAAGCTCAGCAATATGATGCATTGATTGAATATGATATAAATCCTTCTTCTCAGATTATAGACCGTGCTTATACCCAATTATATGCAGGTGCTTTGGAAGATTTGAAAACTATTAGCGAAAGTGAAGATGTAACTCCGGCCGACCGTTTTGCCGTGTCTGTATTGCGTGCATTCAGCTTCCAGTTATTAGTGGATAATATGGATCAGGCTCCTTACAGTGAAGCTTTGATGGGTAGTGAAAATCCAATGCCTAAATGGGATGGCGGCCAAGCCATATATGAAGGTGTTTTGGCAGAAATGGAAGAAGCTGAAAAAGAGCTTGGGGAGTCTGCAATGACTTGTACGGATTTGCTGCTCAATAAGAATGTATCCCAATGGGTTGGTTTTGCCAATGCTCTTCGTTTGCGTATGTATCTTCGATTTATTGATGCGGGCGTGGATGTTGCCGGATATACGGAAAAAGTAAAATCTCTCGTTACTGCCAATCAATTCTTTTCCGGTGATGTGAAATTTGATGTGTATGCCAATGAAACATCCAAGTATAATCCTTGGTATGGACAGAATAACATCAGTCTGGCTAACAATCATTGTGCTTCATATCCTATCATTGCGTATATGAGTCAGACAAATGATACCGAACGTTTGGCTTATAGTTTTAAGGAAGCAAAAGCTACCAAGAAGTATGAGGGTGAAATTCCGGGAGTCAAGAATAATCTGAAAGGAAGTAAATTTAATAAAGATTATAGCGGTATGCAGTATTATGCTACAAAACCGGTCTATTTCTTTACTCAAAGTGAGCTTCGGTTCTTGATAGCGGAGGTATATATCCGTTTCATCAATGATGATGCCAAAGCAAAAGCTGCTTATGAAGCCGGTATCGAAGCCGACTTCGCCGCACGTGGCTTGACCGGAGCGGATGCATTATATACTACTACTGTTAGTTGGGCTTCGGCTGCAACTACTGATGCTAAATTGAAACTTATTTATATGCAAAAGTGGGTTGCTCTTTGCTATATGGATCATATGGAGGCTTGGTCGGAAATTCGTCGCACGGATTGTCCGAAACTGTCATCTAAATCGGCTGCCGATATGGCAAGTGGTGATATTTCAGGGTATGAGGCCGGTGATTTAATTGCTCCGATGACTAATGCGTTGGGCGGTCAGAATATGATTAAGCGTCTGTATCCTTCTTATAGTGCAAGTCAGCTGAATAAAAATACTCCTACAGGTATGAAGTTGACTGATCCTGTTTGGTGGGATAAGAATTAAGCGTATCAATCACATATTTATAATAAAAGAAAGATATGAAAAAGATAATATATAGTTTATTTGTTTGTTTATCGCTTGTGATGGTTTCTTGCGATGAATCAACACAAGACCCGTCATTCATCACTTACTATGTGGATTTTGAGATGAACGGAGATGAGATTATGACGGTTGAATTAGGTACCCCTTATGTAGAGCCGGGTGTAATTGCTAAAGAGCAGGGCAAGGATATTACTTCTACGATTGTAACTACCGGTGCGGATAAAGTAGACGTCAGCAAGGCCGGTGTATATTTCATTACATATTCAGCTACAAACGTAGACGGGTATAGCAGTGAGATTACAAGAATGGTTGCCGTTTATGACCCTGCCATCACTACCGATATATCCGGTACGTATTCTACCAGTTTGGACTCTAATCGCCAAATGCCTCAAACAAACGATGAAGGTGAAGATATGACAGATGACGGTGGTAATTATGTGTGGGATACTCCGGAACCTTTCTCAAGTAATTTCTCTGTTGTCATTGAAAAGATTGCTCCGGGTATTTTCCATATCTCGGATATGATGGGCGGTTACTACGATCAAGGCCGTGGATACGGTGCTGCGTATGCTATGCCTGCTTATGTCAGCATGAAGAGCAATACTGATCCTGCATTTACTATCGTATCAGGAGGAACTTCTGCTTTTGGTGGAATGTATGATGAATTATCCGGTATCACTTATAATCCGGATGTAACTCCGGCTGATGATATTTATCCGGGCATATTGAAATGGTCTATTGAATATCAGGGAATGTTATTTAATATAGTGTTGGATAAACCAGTAGAATAAATATAAAAGGAATATGTATATGAAAAAATATTTGATGTTATTGTTTGCCGTTCTTTCCTTCTCGCTGACAGGTTGCGAAGAAACGGATGTAGAAGCGGGCGGTACTGCCGTAGAAAAGATGGCAGGAACATGGTATGTAACATGGGAGCAGAAAAATGCTCAAGGAGAATGGGAAGATGTATTGGGCGGTACGGTGGAATTGAACACCTATAATACTGCCGCTAATGTTCCTACCGAGATGTGGTTGAAAGAAGGCTATCTGCTGAATACTGCATTGAAAGTTACTACTAACTATGCAGGTCGTACGTTTGAAATGGCAGAAACGTCTATTGCTGTCAATGAAGCTAATTGGGGAGCGCCCAAGATAACACTGAGCATTACAGACGGTAAGGTTTTGGAAGGCGAGGCCACTACTCCGAGCGGAATGCCGGCGGATAGTATTGTTTTCTTTGTAAATGTGCAGGGAGACGATACCTATAAAATTGCGGGTTTCCGTCGTACAGGCTTTGCTGAAGATGAGTAATTTTGAAACTAGAGAATACGAAAAGGAGGACAACGCAACATTGTCCTCTTTTTTTTTGTTATATTTGCCGCCACATATAATAAAGGTATACATATATAATAAGGTATAAAATAGAATGAAAGAATTTGTAATTTCCGAAGCACAGGTCGAAACCGCAGTATTGGTAGGTCTTATCACGAAAACTCAGGATGAGCGCAAGACGAACGAATACCTCGATGAATTGGCATTCTTGGCTGAGACAGCCGGGGCGGAAGTGGTGAAACGATTTACTCAGAAGTTAGATCAGGCAAACTCTGTGACATATGTCGGAAAGGGTAAGCTGGAAGAAATAAAAGAATATATCCGTAACGAAGAAGAAGCCGAACGTGAAATCGGTATGGTGATTTTCGATGATGAGCTCTCGGCAAAGCAGATACGTAATATTGAGGCTGAGTTGAAAATAAAGATATTAGACCGTACCTCACTCATTCTCGACATTTTTGCCATGCGTGCACAGACTGCCAATGCGAAAACTCAGGTTGAACTGGCGCAGTATAAATACATGCTTCCCCGTCTGCAACGTTTGTGGACTCACTTGGAACGTCAGGGAGGTGGTTCAGGTGCAGGTGGCGGTAAAGGTTCCGTAGGTTTGCGCGGTCCGGGTGAAACACAGTTGGAGATGGACCGTCGTATCATCTTAAACCGCATGTCATTACTGAAAGAACGTTTGGCGGAGATTGATAAGCAAAAGGCAACCCAGCGTAAGAATCGCGGTCGTCTTATTCGTGTTGCATTGGTAGGATATACCAATGTAGGCAAATCTACTTTGATGACGTTGCTTTCCAAGAGCGAAGTATTTGCGGAGAATAAGCTGTTTGCTACGTTGGATACTACGGTACGTAAAGTTATCATCGAGAACCTGCCGTTCCTTTTGTCAGATACGGTTGGTTTTATCCGTAAGTTGCCGACCGACTTGGTAGATTCTTTTAAATCTACTTTGGACGAAGTGCGCGAAGCCGATTTGTTGCTGCACATCGTAGATATTTCACATCCCGACTTTGAAGAGCAGATAGAAGTGGTAAACAAGACATTGGCGGACATCGGTGCATCCGGTAAACCCATGATACTTGTATTTAATAAAATAGACGCTTACACCTATGTGGCGAAAGCGGAAGACGACCTTACCCCCAGAACCAAAGAAAACTTAACGCTCGAAGAACTGATGAAGACATGGATGGCAAAGATGGAAGACAACTGTCTCTTTATCTCTGCCCGTGAACGAGTCAATGTAGAGGAATTGAAGAGTGTGGTTTATCAGCGTGTAAAAGAACTGCATGTGCAAAAGTACCCCTATAACGATTTTCTTTATCAGACCTACGAAGAAGAAGAGGTTTAATTTAATGAAGAGTTAAGAATGAAGAGTGAAGAATTACCGTGCGGAATGATGTCTGCACGACACGGCGCAGCCGGATTCTTCATTCTTAATTCTTCATTCTTAATTTAGGTGTTATGACTTACAGAAACTTGACCGAAGACGAAGTGCTCCGGTTAAAGAGCCAGTCGTGTCTGGCGGATGATTGGGGGAAGGTAACCGTTGCTGAAGAGTTTTCAACGGAATTTGTGCATCATACCCGCTTCTCGGGCGAGGTGCGTTTGGGGGTATTCCATTCGGAATTTACCTTACCGGGTGGAATAAAGAAACATTCCGGTTTGCGGCATGTAACGCTTCACAATGTAACGGTGGGCGATAACTGCTGCATTGAGAATATTCAGAACTACATTGCCAACTATGAAATCGGACATGATACTTTCATTGAGAATGTGGATATCATTCTTGTAGACGGGTTATCTAAATTTGGTAATGGTGTAGAGGTATCCGTTCTGAACGAAACGGGTGGCCGTGAGGTTCTTATCAGTGATAAACTTTCCGCCCATCAAGCTTATATCATGGCGCTTTACCGCCATCGTCCGGAGCTGATTGCGCGGATGAAGGAAATAACAGATTTCTATTCCAATAAGCACGCTTCTACTGTCGGTTCTATCGGTAATCATGTCATGATACTCAACACCGGTTCTATCAAGAATGTGCGTATCGGTGACTATTGCCACATTTGCGGTACGTGCCGTCTGTACAACGGAAGCGTCAACAGTAATGAGGTAGCTCCTGTACATATCGGTCACGGCGTTATTTGCGATAACTTTATTATATCATCCGGTTCGCGTGTGGACGACGGTGCTATGCTTACCCGTTGTTTTGTAGGACAGGCTTGCAAACTGGGGCATAACTATTCTGCTTCGGATTCCTTGTTCTTCAGTAACTGTCAGGGAGAAAACGGTGAGGCATGTGCCATCTTTGCCGGACCTTATACGGTGACGCATCACAAATCCACTTTGCTTATAGCCGGTATGTTCTCCTTTATGAATGCCGGTTCCGGTTCCAATCAGAGTAATCACATGTACAAGCTCGGCCCTATTCACCAGGGAACGTTGGAACGCGGCGCTAAGACCACTTCCGATTCTTATATTCTGTGGCCTGCAAGGGTGGGGGCTTTCTCTCTCGTTATGGGTCGTCACGTCAACCATTCCGATACTTCCAACTTGCCGTTCTCTTATCTGATAGAGCAGAACAATACGACCTATCTTGTTCCGGGTGTCAATCTGCGCAGTGTAGGTACTATCCGTGATGCCCAGAAATGGCCTAAGCGTGACCAGCGTACCGATACCAATAAGCTGGACTTCATTAACTACAACCTTTTGAGTCCGTATACTGTACAAAAGATGTTCAAGGGGCGGGAGACATTGAAGAACCTGCGTTATGCTTCGGGTGAATTATCCGATATCTATTCTTTCCATAGTGCCAAGATTCGCAATTCAGCATTGGTAAAAGGTATTCGCTTTTATGAAATTGCTATTCACAAATTCCTTGGTAACTCCGTAATCAAGCGTTTGGAAGGTATCAATTTCCGAAGTAATGAAGAGATACGCGCCCGCCTTAAGCCTGATACCTCTATCGGTAGCGGGGAGTGGGTGGATATTTCCGGATTGATAGCTCCTAAAAGCGAAATTGACGCATTAATAGACGGTATTGAGTCCGGGGTGGTCAACCGATTGAAATACATCAATGCGGAATTTGAACGGATGCATCAGAACTACTACACTTACGAGTGGACATGGGCGTACGACAAACTGGAAGAATTTTACGGTATCAATCCCGAAAATATTACGGCGGAAGACATTATACACATCGTAGAAAAGTGGAAAGAGTCTGTTGTCGGTCTAGACCGTATGGTCTATGAAGATGCCAAGAAAGAATTCTCTTTGGCTTCTATGACCGGGTTCGGAGCCGATGGCTCACGTCTTGAAAAAGAACTTGACTTTGAGCAAGTGCGCGGTGATTTTGAAAGTAATCCGTTTGTAACTGCCGTGTTGAAACATATCGAAGTAAAGACGGCGTTGGGCGATGAATTGATAGGACGCATGCGACACGTACGTTAAGTAATGGCAAGATGGTTGTGCCTATAAGTTTTTCACCCTAATTAAAGAAATATTTCAATAATAGTTGTTACCTTTGTGTCACGAATCACTTTTAAATATTAAATGAACAAGTAATTATGGCAACAACACCTCCGTTCAAGTATCAGCCCATGTTCGAGAAGGGTAAGGATACAACTGAGTATTATCTGCTTACAAAAGACTACGTGTCCGTAAGCGAGTTTGAAGGAAAACCCATCCTGAAGATTGAAAAAGAGGGTCTGACCGCAATGGCTAATGCGGCTTTCCGTGACGTTTCGTTTATGTTGCGTCGTTCGCACAACGAACAAGTTGCTAAGATTTTGAGTGACCCCGAAGCAAGTGACAACGATAAGTATGTGGCTTTGACTTTCCTGCGTAATGCCGAAGTTGCCTCTAAGGGTGTGCTGCCCTTCTGCCAGGATACGGGTACGGCTATCATCCACGGTGAAAAAGGACAACAAGTGTGGACGGGCTATTGTGATGAAGAAGCCCTCTCGCTCGGTGTCTATAAAACATATACGGAAGAGAATCTGCGTTATTCTCAGAACGCCCCTCTCAATATGTACGACGAAGTGAACACGAAGTGCAATCTTCCGGCGCAGATTGATATTGAAGCTACTGAAGGCATGGAGTATGAGTTTCTTTGCGTTACTAAGGGTGGCGGTTCTGCCAATAAAACATATCTCTATCAAGAAACGAAAGCTATCCTGAATCCTGAAACGCTGGTTCCGTTCCTTATCGAAAAGATAAAGACATTGGGTACGGCTGCTTGTCCGCCCTATCACATTGCATTCGTTATCGGTGGTACTTCTGCCGAGAAGAACTTGCTGACGGTGAAGTTGGCTTCCACTCATTTCTACGATAACCTGCCTACCACCGGCAATGAGTTCGGTCGTGCTTTCCGTGATGTGGAATTGGAGAAACAGGTATTGGCGGAAGCTCACAAGATTGGTCTTGGCGCACAGTTCGGCGGTAAATATCT
Organism: Bacteroides clarus; assembly: GCF_015555825.1. NCBI lineage: Bacteria > Pseudomonadati > Bacteroidota > Bacteroidia > Bacteroidales > Bacteroidaceae > Bacteroides > Bacteroides clarus. The sequence continues at coordinate 10,344 of NZ_JADNLF010000007.1, forward strand.
GGCTCATGATGTACGTATCATTCGTTTACCGCGTCACGGTGCTTCCTGTCCGGTAGGTCTGGGCGTGTCCTGTTCTGCCGACCGTAACATCAAATGTAAAATCAATAAAGAGGGTATTTGGATTGAAAAACTCGACAGCAATCCGGGTGAGTTGATTCCTGCCGAACTCCGTAAAGCCGGTGAGGGTGATGTAGTGAAGATCGATTTGAACCAACCGATGGAAAATATCCTGAAGGAGCTGACCAAGTATCCGGTTTCTACCCGTCTGTCTCTGAACGGTACTATCATCGTAGGTCGTGACATCGCTCATGCCAAGTTGAAAGAACGTTTGGATCGCGGTGAAGATTTGCCGCAATACATCAAAGACCATCCTATCTACTATGCCGGTCCTGCCAAAACTCCGCAGGGAATGGCGTGTGGTTCAATGGGGCCGACAACTGCCGGACGTATGGACCCGTATGTGGACCTCTTCCAAAGCCACGGCGGAAGTATGATTATGCTTGCCAAAGGTAATCGTAGCCAGCAGGTTACGGATGCCTGCAAGAAGTATGGCGGCTTCTATCTCGGTTCTATCGGCGGTCCTGCCGCCATCTTGGCACAGAATAATATCAAGAGTATCGAGTGTGTGGAATATCCCGAACTCGGTATGGAGGCTATCTGGAAGATTGAAGTGGAAGATTTCCCCGCATTTATCCTGGTGGATGATAAGGGTAATGACTTCTTTAAACAACTGAAACCCTGGAATTGCAGCAAATAAGTGCCGCAAGATTAAATAAAGACAGAGCCGCTGAGGGAGACTTCAGCGGCTCTGTTTGTGTTTGATGAGTTTCCTGTCAAAAATATATATGGAAAAAGGCTGCTGTATTTTGGTACATTTTCTATCTTTACGCTTTCAAACACAAATATCTGATAACATGGAACAAACACTTACACAATCCAAAGCAGGACAACACATTGTATGGCTCGATGTAGCCCGATTGGTAGCTATGTTTACCGTAGTTTGCTGCCACAGTGCAGACCCTTTCAATTTCTTTCCGGGTACGTCGCCCGACATCGAAAGCATTAAGTTTTGGGGAGCCGTCTATGGTGCGGTGCTTCGTCCCTGCGTACCGCTATTCGTAATGATTACCGGCGCGTTGCTGTTGCCGGTACGTGGAGAAGCATCCGTATTTTATAAGAAACGTATTCCCCGCGTATTCTTCCCGTTTATTATCTGGTCGCTGATATATAATTTCTTTCCTTGGATAACGGGACTGTTAGGGCTGAACCCGGAAGTCATTCTTGATTTCTTCCCTTACTCGGGCGAGGATGTCATGCGCCAATCTTTTGCAGTGAGCATGGGATATATCGCTCAAATACCCCTTAATTTCTCGCTGCTTGCCGTACACATGTGGTATATATACTTGCTGATCGGCCTTTACTTATATTTGCCGATATTCTCGGCATGGGTGGAAAAGGCGTCGGAACGTGCCAAACTCTGGTTTCTTGCGGCGTGGGGAGTGACTTTATTACTACCTTATTATAATGAGTACGTATCGGAATATCTTTGGGGCGGTTGTTCGTGGAATGCGTTCGGAATGTTGTACTACTTTGCCGGTTTCAACGGTTACCTGTTGCTGGGGCATTATTTGCGTAACCATGATTGGAGCGGAAGACAACTGGCATTTATCGGTATACCGATGTTTGTAGCGGGGTATGCGGTGACCTTCCTGGGGTTCCGTCACATGACTTCGTTACCGGACTTCACGGATGAAATGCTGGAATTGTACTTTACATATTGCTCGCTGAATGTAGTCATGATGACTGTTCCCGTATTCGTACTGTGTAAACGGGCAAATATTAAATCGGAAAGAGTCAGACGAGCGCTGGCCAATCTGACTCTTTGCGGTTTCGGTGTGTATATGATACATTATTTCTTTACCGGACCGAGTGTGGTACTGATGCGCGCTATCCATATTCCCATTCCTTTGCAGATACCTTGTGCGGCAGTGGTGGCATTCTGTGTATCCTGGTTTCTGGTAGCGATGGCTTATCGCTGTTTCGGGAAGAAGACGAAATGGGTGTTGGGATAGGTATGCTTAATTACCTATCCGCTTTTTCCACTGTTCGTACTTTTTCAGCACTTTCAGTCCGGCATTGTTGTACCAGCTGTAGCCATTACGGCGTTCATAGCCTATCTCGGAGATATCGTACTTCTTCACGCCGTCTCGGTCGCAGAAGAAAGGACGGTTGTCTTCGAGAGTGTAGAAACGCGCCCAAAGTACGGGACAAGGATAATCGTCCTGCGGGCATGGAATCATCCGGTAGTCTTTTTTGCCTTCGCTATTAGTGAAATTCTCACGCATGATACCTGTTATCTTGTTTGCCTTGAACCATGCGATGGCTGCTTCCACGGAAGCGATGATTTCGGGTGACGGATCGGGGATGGACATCAACAGTAGGACGATGTTGTCTGATTCGGCCCCGCTGAGTGAGGGAAGTTCGTAGGCACGGGCCTTGGCGGGGGCGAGGGTGTGTTCGTCATGCTGGGCGCACCACACTGTCAGTTTGCCGTTTTGCTTCACCTGAGTATTAAGGATACACTCCACACCTTTGTCGAATGCGGCACGGGCGCGTTGGCAAAGAGTATCCGGTACATAGGTGTACGGGGCTTTCTTGTTGTAAACATCACGTAGCAGGTTCATGACGTTTACCATTGCGTTGTCGTTGTAGGTGATATGGGTATAATAGCCTTTGGGACGCGGCCAGAATTGAGGCCAGCCGCCGTTGGGGTATTGAGCTTTCAGTATGTAACGTATACCTTCTAAAGCGGCCTCTTTGTATTTCTCTATATCGGTGGCCAGATAAACCCGGGAAAGGTAACGGATTTCCGTACTCGTGGCATTATTGTCGATGGTACTCTGGTTGACGTTATCTTTCGCGGCGAGGGCTTTCTTATACTCATCGGCCGTCAGTTCGGCGGGCATATAGATGTTCTTGGGCCAGCCGCCGGTCGTTTGTTGGTAGAGCAGTACATTGTCGGCAATGCGAATGGCTTCGGGAGTGGTGAAGAAAGCGTCATCCAGTTTGGGAGCTATCTTCACCCAATCCTTGTAGGGATGTTTTTCCTTGTAATCGGTTGTTTCCTGCGCATTGGCTCCGGTGAGAAGGGCGAGCAATGCGCAGAAGAGAAATGTTCGTTTCATACTATTGAAGTTTTGAGTTTCTTTGCGAACAAAAGTAGGGAAAACTCTAAAGAGAGAATAGTAATATTTGTTTTTAAGAGAGTAAATATTGTGATTTATGTATTTACTCTAAATATTGTTCCACTCTTCCACTGATTTGCAGCAAGGATATTTCGCATAGTTTGGTGTCATATTCCGCCGATAAGATACGTTCTTCGGCATCCAGCAGGCTCTTTTGCGCTTCACGCATTTCAATACCGGAGAGGTTACCGAGCATATATCGTTCCATGGCAATCTCATGGTTTTCTTTGGCTGCAACAAGGTTCTGACGTTCCAGGTTCAGCATTTGGAGGTTGTTCTGATAGGCTTGCCACAGGTTACTCAGGTCGGCGCGCAAGGCTTGTTCCAGCTGTTCCCGTTCCAGACGGGCGTTTTGCACTGCGATACGTGCATTCCGGAGTTCGCGGCGACGGTTGCCGTCAAAGAGATTGAAGCCTACGGTGACGCCTACGTTCAGTCCGAGGTTGCTACGACGGCTGTTGGCGGAAATATCATATTTGTTGAGGGTATAGCCGTAGCCGCCATTCATCTTTACGTACGGGTAGTCGCGGGAACTGGCTTTTTTATAATCCAGTCGTGCCAAAGTATTGTTCTGTTCAGCTTTCAGTAAAGATGCATTGGCTTGGAGAGTGGCGTTCCAAAGTTCCTCGAAATTCAGTTTGGCGCTGACATTGATGAGGCTGTCTTCAACGATGAAGGGGCGGTCTACATCTTCGTGTGCCATTAATTCGTTCAGCTGGATGCGTGAGGTATGCAATAACTCCTGTTGTTTCATGTATTGCGCACTGTCGGCATTGAAGTCTACTTTAGCCTGCTGGTAGTCCAGGCGGGAGAAGTTTCCGATATGATAACGCTCCTCTACGATACGCAGACGTTCTTTGGAGAGCGATACGGCATAGCGGAAGTTCTTCAGGCGGATTGTGTGCTGTACATAATTGTAATATTCGGCTGCAATATTGGCTATCAAATCTTCGATGGCGATACGGGTATTGGTTTCGCCTTGTCGTTCCAGCTCTTTCAGTTTCTGGTAGTTGGCGGTGATATTGAAGCCGTCGAAGATAGTCCAGCTCAGGTTAATGCCGGCATCGACGGTCTGGTCGAACACACCGTTCTCTTTGGTTGTTTCACCGGTGGCGCGCAGCTTTGTTTCGGTATTATCCAGAGTACCTTTATAACCGGCAGATAAGTCCAGGGTAGGCAGGTAGCCGGCATTGGCAAGGGTGGCGTTGTTCTTGCTTACTTGCTGTTCGTTACGGGTGATACGCAGGGAATAGTTGTTCAACAGCCCCTGTTCCAGACAAGACTTCAGAGTATAGATAGGCGCGGGCTGTGCCTGAACGGCAAGCGTGGCGCACAGAATGATTAAGAAAGATAAAATCGTACGTTTCATTCGTTCTTTAGTTTACTTCGGTTGGTAGATACATAACTATAAATAGCGGGGACGATATACATCGTGAGCAGTGTGGACACAAGCATACCGCCTACTACGGCCGTACCCATGGCGATACGTTGGTTACATCCTTCACCTGTGGCGAATGCCAACGGTATCAGTCCCAGTACGGTAGAGGCGCTTGTCATCAAGATGGGGCGTAGGCGTTGCAGAGCGGCATCTTTGATGGCTTGCATCTTGTCCTCGCCGGTTTCCTGCTTCTGATTGGCGAACTCTACGATAAGGATACCGTTCTTTGCCACCAGACCAATCAGCATGATGATACCGATTTGGCTGAATATATTCATTGTGATGTCTCCGAAATACATGAATACCAGTGCGCCGGCAATGGCAAGGGGCACCGTCAGCATGATAATCAGCGGGTCTTTGAAACTTTCGAACTGGGCGGCCAGAATCAGGTAGATAAGCAGGATTGCCAGAATGAAAGCGAACATCAGACTGGAAGAGCTCTCACGGTACTCTTTTGAGTCACCGGTGAGGGCGGTGCGGAAAGTGTCGTCCAATGTTTCTTTAGCTATCTTGTCCATTTCGTCCAAACCTTGTCCGATAGTCTTGCCATCGGCAAGCCCGGCGGAGATAGTGGCGGATACGAAACGGTTGTAGCGATACAACTTAGGCGGAGCGATGCCGTTTGTCAGTTCTATAAGGTTGTCGAGCTGTACCATATCCCCCTTGTCGCTACGGATATAAATGCCTTTCAGGTCGGCAGGCTTGTTACGCTGCTGACGGTTGATTTCTCCCAATATCTCGTATTGCTTGCCGTTCATATAGAAGTAACCCATGCGCTGGCCGCTTAAACCGTATTGCAGTGTTTGGGCAATGTTACGGGTGCTGACTCCCATGATACTTGCTTTGTCACGATTGATGTTGATACGGGCTTCCGGTTTACTGAACTTCAAGTCCACATCCGCCATTTGGAACACCGGATTCTCGTATACTTTCGCCATGAACTTGGGAAGTACCTCTTGCAATTTCTCAATGTTGGTAGCTTGCAGTACGTACTGTACGGGCATGCCGCCGCGTCGTCCGCCGAACGAGGAAGACTGCTGCACGAAAGAACGGGCCATCGTTTTTTTCTGTACCGCTTTCGATAGCTTTTCCGCTACTTCCATTTGCGTATAGTCACGGTCCTGCATGTCTTTCAAAGTAATGCGCACGTTACCGCTACCGCTGGATACACGGGCGGTCACCGCTTCCGCATCGGGCACGATAGAATCGACCAGCTGGTTGATATCTTCTGTGTAGTCACGGATATATTCGTAGGTGACGCCTTCGGCACCACGCGTATTGATGCTGATTTGCGAACGGTCTTCCAGCGGTGACATTTCCGCGGGGATATAGTTCCAAAGAAAACCGATAATGATAATGGTTAACGCCGTGAACGGCAGTGCAATCCAGCGTTTCCGCAGGAAAGCGTCCAAAGAGCGGCTGTAAACGTTGTTCATCCCTTCGAAGAAAGGTTCGGTTTTACGATAGAACCAGCTCTGCTTTTCTCTTTTTATCAACAGTTTGGTAGCCAACATCGGTGTAAAAGTCAACGCGGCAAAAGAGGAGATGATAACCGAACCGGATACTACGATACTGAATTCACGGAACAGACGTCCTGTCGTACCGTCCATAAATACGATAGGGAAAAACACCGCTACCAGCGTAATGGTAGTGGAGATTACGGCAAAGAAGATTTCTTTGGCTCCTTCGATACCTGCCTCTTTCGGGGGCATTCCCTTTTCAATACGGACATAGATATTCTCCGTCATTACAATGGCATCGTCCACCACAAGTCCCACGGCAAGCACAATGGCCAGCATGGAGAGTACGTTGATGGAAAATCCTGCCAGGTACATCACAAAGAAAGCTCCGATCAATGAGACGGGAATTACGATACAGGGAACGAGGGTCACACGCCAGTCGCGCAGGAACAGGAAGATAATGATGATTACGAGGATGAACGCCTCGTACACCGTTTGCTTTACTTCATTGATGGAGGCGCGGATGAATTTGGTGTTATCGAAACCGTACGAGTAATGCACGTCTTCCGGCAGGTCTTTCTGCATCTTCTCCATACGTTCGTACACGGCGTCGGCAATCTGGATATGATTGGCGCCCGGTTGCGGAATCACTACGATACCCACCATAGGCACACCGTTCATCTTCATATAACTTTTGATGTCTGCCGGGCCAAGTTCGGCGCGGCCTATGTCGCTGAACCGGACGATACGGTTGCCGTCTTCTTTCAGGATGAGGTTATTGAATTCTTCTGCCGTATGCATCAGGCCGAGCGTGCGAATCGTCAGTTCGATGGTATTTCCTTCGATACTGCCCGAAGGAAGTTCCACATTCTCATTGTCTACCGCATTCTTTACGTCGATAGGAGTGATACCGTAACCGGACATCTTAATGGGGTCGAGCCACAAACGCATGGAATAACGTTTCTCTCCCCAAATGCTTACGCTGCTTACATCGGAAATGGTCTGTAACTGTTCTTTGACCGTGAGGTCTGCTATCTCGCTAAGTTCCAGCAACGAACGCTTGTCGCTTTGCAAAGCCACCATGAGGATAGGAGTAGCATCCGCGTCGGCTTTGGATACGGTTGGCGGGTCGCAGTCGCGGGGTAAATAACGCTGGGCGCGCGAAACTTTGTCACGTACGTCATTGGCGGCCGTTTCCAAGTCGACGGAAAGCTCGAACTCTACCGTAATACGTGATGAACCCTGCTGGCTGACGCTGGAGAGAGAACGGATCCCCGGAATACCGTTGATATTCTGCTCCAGCGGTTCTGTAATCTGATTTTCGATAACGTCGGCGTTTGCTCCGGGATAGGAACAGGATACGGAGATAATAGGATTATCCACTGACGGATACTCGCGGACACCGAGGTAGTTGTACCCGATGAAACCGAAAAGCAGGATAATCAGTGTCAATACGGTGGAGAGTACCGGTCTCCGTATGCTTAATTCAGATATATTCATGATAAGAAGTATAAGGTATGAATATGAAGTATAAGGTACGAATTATGAATTACTGCTTCCGGCATAAACCTGCCATAGCTCATATTTTATCCTTGATACTTTATACTTAGTTAATGTTGTCTAATGTCACGGGTAATCCTGTGCGGAGTTGCAGGGTTCCTGAAGTAATGATTGTGTCGCCTACGTTCAGACCTTGCAATACTTGCACTTCGGCTTCCGTCCGGATACCGGTGGTAATCTCTGTCGGCTGTGCTTTTCCTGACTTATAGAGGAAAATCTTATCCTTACCCATTTCCGGTACGATGGCTTCGGAGGGTACGGCAAGCGCATTCTGTATTTCGTCCTTATTCAGTTTGATACTGGCGTAGCGTCCCGGCAGTACGGCGCTATTGGCGTTGGGATAGAGCGCACGGATGGTCAGTGTATGGGTCGTGGGGTCTATCTTTGATTCGCGTGCGTAAACAGTGGCATGGAAAGCGTTCAGCTTTCCTTCGAGCGTAAAGTCCAGCCCTGCGCCGATTTTTACGTCATTGGCATATCGTTCGGGTACTGCAAACTCTACTTTCAAGGGAGAGAGCTTGGTGAGCTTGGCTACAATGGTAGAGGGAGAAGCGTATGTTCCTACGCTGACCTGCCGCAGGCCGATAACTCCGTCAAAGGGAGCGCGTAGCTCTGTTTGTGCAATATTGGACTCTATCAGGTCGATGTCGGCATTCAAGGTCGCCAGTTCGGTCTTTACCTGTTCGTACGCTTCCTTACTGACCGCATCTCTTTCCAGCAAGGCATTTTGACGGAATACGCGGTCTTCCGCCAGCTTCAACTGCGATACCAGCCTTTGCAATTGCGCCTGAAGAGGACGATCGTTCACTTTAGCGAGCAATTGCCCTTTCTTCACGAAACTGCCTTCTTCAAAGTTGATTTCGATAATCTTGCCGGATGTCTCGAATGAAAGGTCTACTTCTTCATCGGGCAGCAAACTGCCGCTGATTTGTATTTCGTCTTTGAGCAGTTGCGGTTTTATTATTTTAGCGTTTACGTTCAGAATCTTTTTGCCTCCACGCTTACCGGTCATTACTTTATCGGCAGCCGCCAATTCCTCGTTTGTCTTGGGAAGTTGAGAATAAATACCTCCGCCTATCAGTCCGGCACCAATGAATAGGATGATGCCCCATTTTACTTTTTTATTCATATCGTAGTATTAGTAGTATATTTAGCCGTAGATTTGGACGGAAAAGGTACGAAAAAGTTTAAAACAAGAAAAGTTAATAAAAGTGATAAGGCAATAAAGCGGTAGAGCGTTAGGGGCAAGACTGCCACTTTACCGCTTTATTAATACGCTGCCCTGTATTTACCTTCTTCCTTATCTTCCAGCATGTTCAGGTAAGAGGCATAGCGGGATTCGCTGATGTAATGTTGCTCTACCGCTTCGCGTACGGCGCAACCCGGTTCATGGCGGTGGGTACAGTTGTTATAGCGGCAGCCGGCGGAAACTTTGAATATTTCCGGAAAGTAATGTCCTATTTCTTCTTCTTCCATGTCGAATGTTCCAAAACCTTTGATGCCCGGTGTGTCGATGATGTAGCCGTCACCCGGCACGGGAAACATTTCGGAGAAAGTGGTGGTGTGCATACCTTTGTTGTGGTAGGTGGAGATGGCGCCGGTCTTGATATCCAGTTCAGGCAGGATAGCATTGATAAGGGTGGATTTGCCTACTCCGGAATGTCCGGAGAAGAGAGTTATTCTCCCTTTAAGCTCTTCTTTTATGGTGTCGACGCCTTCACCGGTTTTGGCGGACACCTTGAAACAAGGGTAACCGATAGTGGTGTAAAGATTGATAAGCCCGTCCAGATAGCGAAGCTCGTCTTCATCGTAAGCGTCTGTCTTATTGAATATGATATTGACGGGTACTCGGTATGCCTCGGCTGATGCCAAAAAGCGGTCGATGAATGTAGTGGAGGTTTCCGGATAATTCACTGTTACCACCAGCATGCACTGGTCGAGGTTGGCGGCAAGGATATGAGATTGTTTGGACAAGTTGGACGAACGTCGGATGATGTAATTCTTCCGGTCTTCGATTTCATTGATGAAAGCCGTGCCTTCCTGATTCAATATGATTTGCACGTAGTCGCCTACCGCCACCGGATTGGTGCTACGGATACCTTTCAGACGGAAGTTACCTTTGATTTTACATTCAACGTATGTTCCTTCGTCGGTCTTTACCAGATACCAACTCCCTGTATTTTTAATTACCAGTCCCCTCAAAATAGTTGAAAGTTGAGAGCCGAAAGCTGAAAGTTGAGTGCCGGGAGTCGTTGGAACGGTCATGCCGCACGGTAACTCTCAACTCTCAACTTTCAACTTTCAACTATATTTATACTGTCATAATCTCTTTGTCCTTCGCCGCCAGCATATCGTCAATCTGCTTGATATACTTGTCGTGAATCTTTTGCAGCTTTTCCTCGCCGCCTTTTTGGGCGTCTTCCGCCAATCCTTCTTTCACAGATTTCTTAAAGGCGTCGATAGCGTCGCGGCGTGCGTTACGTACGCTTACTTTGGCGGTTTCGCTTTCGTTCTTACACTGTTTGGCAAGTTGTTTACGGCGTTCCTCTGTCAACGGAGGAATACCGATGCGGATGATTTCGCCGTTGTTTTCGGGCATGATGCCGAGGTCGGAGTCGATGATTGCTTTCTCAATGACACGGAACATGCTCTTGTCCCACGGCTTGATAGCGATACTGCGGGCATCCGGGGTGGTTACGGCTGCTACGTTGTTGATGGGCACCATGCTTCCGTAAGAATCGACACGGATTCCGTCCAGCAAACGAACGTCGGCTTTTCCGGCACGGATATGGGCTAATGATTCTTCCAGGTACATTACAGCCATATCCATTTTCTCTTGTGCTTCGTCTAAGATGTCTTTTACGTCTTTCATATTTCTATTGTTTGAAGTAGCTTTTAATTTGAAACTTTGCAAATATAATTGTTTCACGACAGATTACACAGATTTACACAGATTATTTTATTCGGATAACCTGTGTAAATCTGAATCCGTATCTGTCATGTAAACCGGCGGATGGGTGCGGATGGATATCAGTTATGTACCAGCGTTCCTATTTCTTCGCCTTGCATTACTTTTTTCAGATTGCCTACGGTGTCCATATCGAAGACGATGATGGGCAGGTTGTTTTCCTTACACATGCAGGTAGCCGTAAGGTCCATGACTTTCAGGCCGCGTTTCAGCACTTCGTCGTAAGTGATATCGTGGAACTTCGTTGCCGTAGGGTCTTTTTCCGGGTCGGCGGTGTAGATGCCGTCGACGCGTGTCCCTTTCAACATGACGTCCGCTTCTATTTCGATGCCGCGGAGGCTGGAACCGGTGTCTGTCGTGAAGAACGGATTACCCGTTCCGGCAGACATGATAACCACTTCGCCCGCTTCCATGCACTCGATAGCTTTCCATTTGTTGTAGAATTCACCGATAGGTTCCATGCGGACGGCTGTCAGCACACGGGCTTTTACGCCTGCCGCTACCAGTGCCGAGCTTAGCGCAAGACTGTTGATAACGGTTGCCAGCATACCCATTTGGTCGCCTTTTACACGGTCGAAACCTTTGTTGGCGCCGCTCAGCCCGCGGAAGATGTTGCCACCGCCGATAACGATGCCGATTTGTATGCCCAATTCATGGATTTCCTTAATCTGCGCTGCATATTCGGCCAGACGTTTCTCGTCGATACCGTATTGCTTTTCTCCCATCAGGCTCTCGCCGCTGAGTTTCAATAAGATTCTTTTGTATGTTGCCATAGTTTATTAATTTATTTCGCTTAGCGGCAAAGATAGGAAAATAATGCCAATCGCTATAAACAATTTTCAGTTATTCTTTCAGCGTATAGTCACCGGCTTTTGCGGTTACTGCGGCCTGCAGCTCGTCGAGTGTCTTTTCGCCTTCCGGGAATTCCACGGTCGCCACCGGCGGATTGAGGGTTACGGTGGCGTGTACGCCTTCCATGCTGTTCAATGCTTTTTCCACATGCATGCGGCAATGGTTGCACATCATGCCTTCCACTTTAAATTCTTTTCTCATGATTTTTTCTGTTGATGGTTCTACTTTATTGTCCGGTTGTCCTGCCGGGTCGATGGCAGGGCTTTCGGCACTCTCTATCTTTTTCCTTTTCAGCCGCAAGCTGTTGGTTACCACGCTGACGCTGCTGAACGCCATGGCCGCGCCGGCTATCATGGGATTCAGCAGGAAGCCGTTGACGGGGTAGAGTACGCCGGCCGCGACGGGTACACCTATTATATTATAAATGAACGCCCAAAACAGGTTCTGACGAATGGTGCGCACGGTCAGTCTGGAGAGCTTCAACGCTTCCGGTATCTTTGTGAGGTCGGAAGAGATGATGGTCATCTTGGCTACATCCATGGCGATGTCGCTGCCGCCGCCCATGGCGATGCTTAAATCCGCTTGCGCCAGGGCTGCGCTGTCGTTGATGCCGTCGCCTACCATTGCCACTTTCCTGCCGTTTTTCTGCAGGTCACTGATAAAGGCGGCCTTATCCTGCGGCAATACTCCCGCTTTATAATGAAGAATACCCGCTTTGCGTGCAATCTCCCGCGCGGTGGCTTCGTTGTCGCCCGTCAGCATGCAGACTTCGATGCCGGCGGCTTGCAATTCGCTGACGGCCTGTATGGAGGTCGGTTTGATTTGGTCTGTAATCCCGGCTATGGCAAGCGCGTTTTCGCTGTCGGCAAACCAGATAACGGTCTGCGCGTCCGCTGTCAGACGGGCGGCTTCGTCGCTTAGCGACCGGCTGACGGCAATCCGGTTCTCTTCCAGCAGTTTCCGGTTGCCGGCATAATAGGCTTTTCCGTTCGACTCGCCTTTTACGCCCCTGCCGGTGATACTTTCAAAATTATCGATGCTTACGCTTCGGGCATCTTGTAAGTGGCGGACTACCGCTTCGGCAAGCGGATGTTCCGATAACTTTTCCAGGCTGTAAAAGATGTCTCCGGTCTCCGCCGTCTGCGTTTCCCAAATCAAATCGCCGACTACCGGCTTCCCTTCGGTTACGGTTCCGGTTTTGTCCAGTACCACCGTATCAATCTTCTTGGCGGTTTCCAGACTTTCGGCGTCTTTTATCAGAATGCCCCGTTCCGCGCCTTTGCCGATGCCTACCATGATGGCGGTAGGTGTGGCAAGTCCCAGGGCGCATGGGCAGGCGATGATGAGTACCGTAACCAATGCCAGCAGTCCGTGTGTGAATCCGCTCTGTCCGTCCAGCAACATCCATGCGATGAAGGAGAGCACGGCAATGCCGATAATAACCGGTACGAAGATACCCGCAATCTTATCTACCAATTGCTGGACGGGGGCTTTACTGCCTTGCGCGTCCTGCACCATGTGGATGATTTTTGCCAACAGCGTATCTGTCCCTACTTTCTCCGCGCTGAACCGGAAACTTCCTTTCTGATTGATAGTGCCGGCAAAGACTTTTGCGTTCTTTTGTTTGGCTACCGCCACCGGCTCACCGCTCAACATGCTTTCGTCCACATAAGAGCTGCCTTCCGTGACGATGCCGTCTACGGCGATCCGCTCCCCCGGTTTCACTAAAATAATGTCTCCCGGACGAATCTGTCCAATCGGGACAATCTTCTCCGACGAGGAACCGTCAATGACGGTTACCGTCTTGGGTTGCAGTCCCATAAGTTTCTTGATGGCGGAGGAAGTGTTTCCTTTTGCCTTTTCTTCCAGCAGCCGTCCCAGCAGGATAAAGGCGATGATGACACTCGCCGCTTCGAAATAGACGTGCGGATGAATACCCCTTTCCAGCCAAAACCCGGGGAACAGCATGTTGAACAGGCTGAAAAGGTAAGCAATCCCGGTACTGTTGGCTACCAACGTATCCATATTGGCCGTGCCATGTTTCAGTTGCTTCCATGCGCTGGTAAAAAAACTTCTTCCCAACCAGAATACGACGGGAGTGGAGAGCAGCCACATAATGAGATTGGCGTACGGCATGTCCATAAAGAACATGCCGATAACCATAATGGGTACGGACAAGACGATGGCCCATGTGGTACGGAATTTCAGAGCGCGATATTTTTTGTCGTGCGCCTGCTCCAACTCATCCGGCGTATCCTCATCCTGTTTTATCAGCAAGTCGTATCCGGCATTCTGCACTGCCTGTTGCAGGGCTTCGGGAGAGCAATCCCGGGTGTCATATTCCACGGTCGCCATTGCCGAAGCGTAGTTTACGGTCGCTTTTTGGACGCCGGACTGATGGTTTAACGTCTTCTCCACTCTTGCCGAGCATGAGGCGCAACTCATTCCCAATACGGGGAAAGTTTCTTGAACAATGCTTTTGTTTGCCATAATGTTGTATCTAAATTGTTAGCTCTTGGTGTGGAACTTTCAGTACCAACGGCTGAAACCGGAAATACCAACGGTTGGTACGCCTGATACCAACGGTTGGAATCTTCAGTACCAACGCTTGAAACTGCCGGTACCAACCGTTGGTATTTCCGGTACCACGGGTTGGGAACTTATTTATCTCACGTTCCAAACTTTTATATGGAACAAAGATACGGCAGGGAAGTTGCTTGGGAATTGTAAAATTCGGGATATGATTTACAAGATTACGCCTATACCTCGTCAAGCGGTTTGCGCTTGTTTGCTTTTATCTTCTTGAAATAACTGGGTGTCAATCCGGTGACGCTCTTGAATTGGGAGCTGAGATAGGCTGCGCTCGAATAGTTCAGCTTGTCGGCTATTTCGTTCAGGGATAGTTCTCCGTATACCAGCAGTTCTTTGGCGCGCTCTATCTTCTGCGCGATGAGATACTTCTCGATAGTGGTGTCGGTGACTTCCGAGAACAGTTTGCTTAGCGCGCTGTACTCCCGATGCAATTTGGCTGCCAGATAATCGGACAGGTTGACCTTCAAATCGTTGTCGTTGTAATGCACTAATTCGATGATGGCGTCTTTTATCCGTTCTGTTGTCTGGGACTTCTTATCGTCAATCAGTTCGAATCCGAAAGGCTCAAGCGAGGCTTTTACGCTCTGATATACCTCGTCGGTAACGGTGTCGGGCAGGACGGCGATGCCCAGTTCCACCGAAAGGGGGTGGAGTCCCAATTGCTCAAGCTGGTTTCTCACCACCATGATGCAACGGTTGCAGACCATGTTCTTGATGTGCAGCGTATTTTCGGGATTGGGTACGGTATCGGGCATCTTGTTCTTTTTCGAGCAAAGATAACACGAACGATTTGTTTTTGCTTGCATTTATTTGCGAATAAATATTAATGGCGCTTATCGTGACTTTCTAATCAAAATTTCATTACTTTGCGGACGATTACCTTATGGGCTCTTTGGGGACGCGGCCTGAAGGGATAATATCCTAATCGATAAAGATGAAGAAATCAGTAAAGAAACTCTCCGTAATAATACCTGCTTATAATGAGGCCGGAACCATCTTCAGGGTTTTGGAAAAGGTTATAGGCGCGGAGCTTCCTGCCGCTGTGGAAAAAGAGATATGGGTGATTGACGATTGCTCCGCCGACGATACGGAACGGGAGGTGGAGAAAGCCCAAGCGCAGTATGCGGATGCCTGCATTCGGTATCTCAGGCTGCCGGCAAACCGGGGGAAGGGATATGCGGTGCGTCAGGGAATAGCGCGCTCCACCGGTGACGTCATAATCATACAAGATGCCGATTTGGAATATGACCCGGACGACTACCGGGTTTTGCTGGAGCCTATTCTGTCGGGAGAATATAGGGTTGTATATGGCTCCAGGCTGTTGGGCGGTAACAATAAGCCGATATATCGTACCTTTTATTGGGGCGGGCGGCTGGTGTCTTTTGTCACAAGCCTGCTTTTCTCCCGGAAGATAACGGACGAGCCTACTTGTTACAAGATGTTTGACGCTTCCTTGCTGAAGTCCATACCGCTTGTCTGCGACAGGTTCGGGTTCTGCCCGGAGGTGACGGCCAAGGTTCTCAGAAGGGGATATAAGATAAAGGAAGTTCCGATACGCTATTATCCGCGCTCCAGGCAAGAGGGGAAAAAGATAAAATGGCATGATGGAGTGGAAGCTATCGGCATATTGCTGAAATATAGGTTTAACGAAAAGTAAATACCGGGTATGCAATCTGAGAAAACGACTAAGGAAGGGAAACAGGAGAAGCAAAGGAAAACTTTTGCCGTGTACGCCGTGTGGCTTGCAAGGAATGTGCTGTTCATGATTCTTGCTTTGCTCCTCGTTAAATATACATTGACGAAACAGCCGGCTTATCATTGGGTATACAGCAGCCTGCTAAAAGAGAATATGGCGACGATAAAGAAACATCCCGAGCTTACTTTTGAAGAGAAAATGAAGATGAAGCTGGGAGTTGACTACGATTATCTTCTTTTCATAAAGCAGGCCACGCCGGAGAATGCGGTCATTCTTTATCCCTCTCAGGAGGCTTTCCTGAAGAAAGGCAGTCCGTTTAAGCGGGAAATCGGCAATAAGCTTTACGCGACCCGTTTCCTGTACCCCCGCCTGCTCATATTGGAAAGTGAATTGGAAGAAAGCAGGTATGCGGATAGGATAACCCACGTAGCCATAGTGAACGGAGAAGGTAAAGACAGGCTTCCTTATCAAGTCGATCCGGAGATTCAACACGCCGTATTACCGGTTGTCCAACCGAAAAAACAGTAGCTTATGCTTGTATTAGGAATAATTCTCGTTATTGCAATAGGCTTTCTTGCCGTCAACTGCATCTCCGTGAAGTTTACGTGGAGCGAAAAGATAGGTCTTGCCTTTCCGGTGGGAATCGGACTGCAAACAATGATGATGCTCATCATCAACCTGCTTAAAATAAAACTGATAACTGCCAGCGTTATGCTTGGGGGAGTGTTGATACTGCTTCTGTTACTGTCGTTTCTGTACAAGCGCAGGGACGGGGTGATAATGTATTATAAGAAGGCTGTCTGTATCGATACTTCGAACTGCAACCTTGTCTGGTGCTTCTTTATCGTGCTTATTGCGTACTTCGAGTATATGAACTTTACCAAGTGCATGTATTTCCCTACGTTCGACAGGGATAGTCTGGCGGGATTTGATACCATTGGTTATGTCATGGCACAGGAACATACTTTTAGGAACTTGAGCATCTTTCAGCAGAGCTATATGCCGCACATCCACGATGCGGGCAGTTACATGACGTATGCTCCGATGGTTCAGTTGAGTTATGCTTTTGTCTATCTTTTGGGAGCGGAAACGTCCAAGCTTGTTCCGGCATTGATGTATTTATCCCTGCTGATAGCTTTCTACGGCAGCATGCAGCGCGTGACAGGGCCTACGGGTGCGGCTGTCGCCACTTTCTTCGTGCTGATTACTCCGGAGATGATTGCGTTTTCGTCGTTGTCGGCCACTAATGTCATTCATGCCGCCACTGCTTCGTCGGGCATTATTTATATTGCTTTATGGCTGAAGTGCAGGGAACGGAAAGATTTGTACCTCGGCTCCTTGCTGCTTGCCGTAAATATATGGACGCGTTCGGAAGGGATAGTCTTTATCGGTGCGGCCTTGGCGGTTGTTTTTGCGGATGTGCTCAGGAACAGGCATTGGAAAGATTTGCTGCCTGTTGCCGCTGCGCTGTTTCCCGCGCTTTTGTGGGCGGTCTTTTCGTGGGTGAGCGGTTTTTATGCCGAAAACATCGTCATATTCCGTCCTTATTGGGATGCGGAGAAAGCCGGTATTATTTGGGCGTTTATGAAAGCTTATTATAAAGATACGCAGTTCTTCGGCTGGACTGTTATGGCGTTCTCCCTATCATTGCTCGCAAACGGCTGGTTCTTACTCAAGAGGAAAGATAATCTGGCTTTGCTGGCGATGGTTGTCACCTCTCTGGCTTTTTATGTGATGGTTCTTTATCAGATTGATTATAAATGGGACTCCATCCAGAATGTTCTGGCTTACTCCGCCAAGCGTTTCTTCTTCTGTTTCATTCCTATGATGTGGTTTTATGCATTGTCTAATCATTGGGCGAGGATGCTCTTTGGCAGGCTGGACAGTTTCCTGCTGTTGGAGGAGAAGTAATTTCTTTGCGGGTATGCGCAACGGCTTTAGCTGAAGCTTTCTTCGATAATCTTTCGGCTGAGCAAGGTCTGCATAGCTCCCCGTATGGAGAGGTAGATAAGAAAAGCAAGCCATAAGGCATGGTTGCCTAAAGCCGGGCGGAACCCGTAAAATGCGGCAAAGAAGCAGACGGCCGCCGCTGCCATAGATGCGAGCATTCCGCGGGTGGCGGTAGCGCCGATAAAGATACCGTCCCAAATAAAGGCGGCGATTCCGGCAACGGGTATGGCAAGCGCCCAATAGAAATAGGTATCGGCGGCGGTTATCACGTTTCGGTCATCGGTCAGCAGTCCCAGAAAAGCATTCCCCCCCAACGCGTAAACCAATGTAAAGAGTATGGCCATCCAACCGCCCCACATAAACAGGTGACGGGCGGTGTTTGTAAATGCTTCCCGGTTACGGGCGCCTATGTATCGTCCGCTCAGTGCCTCTCCCGCATAGGCGAAGCCGTCCATTACGTAAGAGAAAAGGGTGAAGAGCTGCATCAGCAATGTATTTACCGCCAGTATAATTTCACCTTGCGAAGCGCCTGCCGAGGTGAAGAATAACGTGACGGCTACAAGGCAGAGCGTACGTAGGAATATGTCGCGGTTCACCTGGAAAAAGCGTACCATTGCTTCTTTTTGCAATACCCCTTTCCAAACGATGTGCTTTTTCAGTTTACCGTAACGGTTCGTCCACAGTATGAGTCCCATGAAGAAGCCCGCGTATTGGGCGATCAGCGTCCCCAAAGCTACGCCTTCTACCTTCATATTGAAGAAATAGACAAGGCTGAGGCTGGCGATGATGTTCACGATGTTCTGTGTAATGGCTATGTACATGGGAATGCGCGAGTTCTGCATGCCGATATACCATCCGGAGAGCCCGTATAATCCTAACATGGCAGGAGCGCCCCATATACAGATGTGGAAATAGAGCGTCGCCATTTCCCTGACTTCTTCCGTGGGGTGGATAATGAGGAAGGCCGCTTGCCTGATAGGCACTTGCAGCAGGATAAGGCAAAGAGCCACAGCCAACCCTATACCTACGGAACGTATCAGCAGCCGAACAATTTCGGGGAAATCCCGTTTACCATAAGCCTGTGATGTCATGCCGCTGGTTCCCATACGCAGAAAGCCGAATATCCAATAAATGATATTGAACAGCATACCGCCTACCGCAATGGCGCCGATATAGGCGGGAGCACCCAGATGCCCCACGATAGCCACATCGATTAGTCCGAGCAAAGGCACGGTGATATTCGATACGATGGAAGGTAAGGCTATCTGTAATATCTGTCTGTCTATGGGCTTCATTCGCAATATTTGGTTTAACGGGGGGCAAAGGTACGCAGAAAAGCAAAAATAGTGGGAAAGATTAACTATATTTCTACTTTTATCTATTGATGATTGGCGGGGAAGTTTGTAAATTTGTAGGTGACTCTCTATGAGCGATTTCGGGCTGTTAAACTATATAGACTTAAAAAATGAAGACCTTAACTTTACTTTTCTTTGGGCTCTTGCTGTGCCCGATGTCACTTTTGGCACAATCGGCAGATGTGTTGTTGCAGAAAGTGTCCGATGCCTTATCAACCGGTAAGGATGATTATGCCGTGAGTTTGTTCCGTCAGGCCGCAGGCATGGGAGCGGAGCAGACGGAGATGTTTTATTGGACCCGCATTGAGAAGAACAGTGCGGTGGCTCCTCGTCTGGTACGCGAACTGGCTGCTTATTACAAGGATAAGCGGAATTATGACAAAGCATACCTTTTTTATAAGGAATGGTTGCAGTATTATCCGGAAGATGTTCCCGGCCTTGTAGCCTGTGCGGAGATGCAGATGATGCGTGGCGAGGCGAAAGATGCCTTGAAACTCTATGAGACAGTGTTGGCTTTGGATGCAGATAATCTTCAGGCAAATATCTTTTTAGGTAATTATTACTACCTGCAAGCCGAGCGAAAGAAGAAGACGCTGGAAGATAACTATAAGAAAATTATTTCTCCCACACGGATGCAATATGCCAGTTACCGTAACGGGTTATCGGATGTGTTCGCTAACGGGTATGATAAGGCTAAGAACTATTTGCAGAAAGTTCTTCAGCTGTTTCCTTCTACGGAAGCGGGAAAAACATTGGAACGGATAAAGATATTGGAAAAGGAGATGAACAAGTGATTGTTCATCTCCTTTTTTCTTTCTATCGCAATCCCTATTTGGCGGTACGGATTGGTAACTCCATGAGCCCGCTTGGCGCAGAGCGCGTGCCTGCTTCCTGACCGGCTTTTGGGCCCGGTATCAGAGGACTGTATAGCAAGACATGACGAATACGCGCCCGCTGTTCGGGAGTAAAACGGTCGGAATAGCTGATTGCATAATCCATGATGTTGTATGAGACAAAGGATTCGCCTGTCAGGCAATTCTCGCGGTTCACCAAATTGGCGAATGTGAAGTTATCCGGGTCATTCACCTCGATGTATGCGCAATCCATATCGTATGCTTTTTTGTTATAGGTGGGGGTATCTGCGCAATAGTCGGTATCTTCACAACTGTTTTCGTTTTCCGTTTCGGA
The DNA here is from genome assembly GCF_015555825.1 of Bacteroides clarus. Taxonomy (NCBI): domain Bacteria; kingdom Pseudomonadati; phylum Bacteroidota; class Bacteroidia; order Bacteroidales; family Bacteroidaceae; genus Bacteroides; species Bacteroides clarus. The sequence goes on from NZ_JADNLF010000007.1 coordinate 30,648, forward strand.
GAATACATGGTGCAATCCTAAGTAATGCCCCAATTCATGCGCCAATGTAACGGTAATGTCCGCCGTATTGTATGTGTTTCCCGTACTTTCTTCGTTAATGAACAGGCTGTTGATGGATACGCAATAGGGAAAGGATAAGTTCTCCAATTCTAAATGGGATACATTGATTTCACTGAGACCTGCCAGGCTATTGGCTCCTTTCACGGTGAAAGGCAGATGTGATATCCCCAATGTTGTCGTATTGCTGTTGGGGTCATTGGCGAAGTTGTAGACCATTATATTGATATATCTGTTGGGATCCCATAAATATCTTACATAGCCTTTTCCAGTTGCTTCGCTTATATCATCGTTCATAAAGGCATCGCAATCTATCGGATAGTTCTCCGGCCATGCAATGTATTCCACTCCCGGCTGTTCCATCGCTTCTCCGTCAGGATTAACGGTGGCGAGTGTAAAGGTCAGGTTCATGTCTACACTTTGCGTGCTGTTTTTATACAGCCGGTTTACCGTGTTCAATATCTCGGATAAGCGACTTTGTCTGACGTACTGTTCAGGGTCGGACTTGTCGTGATAGAGAACATGAAAAACCACAGGCAGTTTATAGTGATACTGTTCTATGGGGGTATATCCTGCCGCTTGAGTGATTTCTATCTTTCTGCTCACTTGGATGGACGGCGACGCGACTGTTACTGTAACTTTCCTTTCTTTACTGTCGGGGTTGGCTTCTATTTGCAGGGTCAGCGTCTGATTTCCGGAGCCTTTGCCGGGAGTGATGCTGCACCATTGCGCAGTTTTGGACACTTGCCATTCTACGTCGCTTGTGATATTGACAGTCAGTGTAGCCCCGTCGCTACTGACATTGCCGAATGACGATTCGGAGAGTTCCAAATAGTCGGCTTCATTATCTTCGCAACCATATAAAATGAAACTTGATATGACGGCTACGATTAAGACTTGTATCTTCATGAGTTTATATATTAATTCCATACAAAACGTGTTTTACAAAGATAATGTTTGCCAATTTGTTTAATCAGACGATGTATTGCACCTCTTTGAATAAATACTCCCGTTCCTTGCCGTTCTCGTCTTCCAGAACAAAACGTCCGTCTTGCTCCACGCGCAGCAGGCGGGCGGAAAACCTGCCGTCGGTATCTTCATAAGGGTGAAAGCCTCTGCGGCGGAATAAAGAGCGGGCATAGCGGGCGGCTATTTCGGCGGTATAAGTACTGCCGTCTTCCGTTTGCAAACCGTTGTAGTAGATTTGCACCCGTTTCAGGATATGCGATAGAATCTCATAGCGGTCGTGCTCCTGACCGGTAATCTGCTTCAGGGATACCGGGTTGGGAGCATCGCTGTGAAATTCATCCTGATTGATATTGATTCCGATGCCGGAGATGCTGCGTCCGATGAAGTGTCCGGAGAGGTCATTCTCTATCAGTATACCGCATATTTTCTTATCTCTCCAGTAAATATCATTCGGCCACTTTATCGTAATCTCGTCCGACCATCTGTCCAGCTCTTCCTTAATGGAGAGGGAAACGATTTGCGACAGGATAAACTGGCGGCGTGCTGCCAGAAAAGTAGGATAGAGGACAAAACTGAAAAGCAGATTCTTTCCTTTGTCCGCTTCCCAGGTATTGCCACGCTGGCCTTTGCCGGCACTTTGAAACTCGGCTGTAACCGTAGTCAGCTCGGCAACGGATTCTTGCAGCTCATTACACAACTGGCTGATGTATCGGTTGGTTGAGTCTGTCTCGTCCAACGCTATCAGCGGATAAGGGAATGTTTCAGGGCAGGGCTTCATACTCATTGCGCGTTTTTTTAGTGAATTTCTTTATTACTTCTTCGTAAGAGTGGTCTATCAGACGTCTTATCAGCTTGTCATCTGCGTCACTGCTCAGGAACACTTGGTTCCAGTACTTTTTATTGAAGTGCCAGGCGCCTTCGATGGCGTTATAGCGGTCACGCAATTCCAGCGCGTATTCCGGGTCGCATTTCATGGTGATGCGGTCGGGGGTATTGAGGTTTATACATAAAAACATCTTCCCCATAACTCGGATAACGAGGAAATCCTCACCGAAAGGAGTGTCTTCGGTCGCAGCCTTTTTACTGAGGCAATATTCGCGGGCGGTTTCTATATCCATTGTATTTCAGGTATTAGAGTTCTTAAAACATGGGCGGATAAAACGCTTCCTTGATATGTTCCGTTTTGAAAGCTCCTATATCGCCTACTGCCGTAATAATGTCAAAACGTACGGGCATATCTATGCAAAAATGTTTTATGTAAGCATCGGCGGCTATGACAATACGGCGTACTTTCTGCCAATTGACGGCATCTTGCGGCTCGACATACTCTGTGTTGCTTCGGGTTTTCACTTCGACGATAATCAGCTCATTGTCTTTGGTCGCGACGATATCCAGTTCCAGATGGTTTTTCCGCCAGTTCCGATCGCGTATCTCGTATCCGTTACGCTCCAGATAGGCTGCTGCCGCATCTTCTCCTGCTTTTCCCAGAGCATTATGTATTGCCATAGTACGATTTTCTTTCTTTCAGTACAAAAATACGTTTTTTCTGCTTTGTTTTTACAGAAGTAAAACTAATTTTGCAAAGAAATATGAGAAAGAGAGACAAAACGTGTGCAAAAGCAACACCCGAAGAGCCTAAACGCGAGCAGCGCATGGTATGCCTGATGAGCGAGGAAGAGCTGCGGATTGTAGACCGTTATCTGGAGAAGTACAAGATAACGAATAAATCACGCTGGCTCAGGGAAACCATTCTCATGTTTATCCACAAGAATATGGAGGAAGATTATCCTACGCTGTTCGGCGAGCATGATATGCGAAGATGAGAAAGCGGCGGAGCAGGGTGTCGTGCATGATGTAGAAGAAGATAAACAGCAGGCAGGAAGAAAATGACGGATACGGATTATATGAAGCAGGCGCTTCTTGAGGCGCAAAAGGCGGGTGAGCGGGGGGAAGTGCCCGTTGGGGCTGTCGTTGTTTGCAAAGACCGCATTATTGCCCGTGCCCATAATCTGACTGAGACTCTGACCGATGTCACCGCGCATGCCGAAATGCAGGCGATTACTGCCGCCGCCGCTACGCTTGGCGGTAAATATCTGAATGAATGTACTCTTTATGTCACCGTTGAGCCTTGCGTCATGTGTGCCGGAGCCATTGCATGGGCGCAGACGGGACGGCTGGTGTTTGGCGCGGAAGACGAGAAACGGGGATACCAGCGTTATGCGCCACAGGCTTTGCATCCTAAAACCTCGGTAGTGAAAGGTGTACTGGCGGACGAATGTGCCGCGTTGATGAAAGACTTTTTCGCTGCGAAACGCAGGTAATGCTTTTCTGAATAATACCGTTACAGCAGACTGCCCAGATAGTACGGAACACGAATGAAATCGTCTTGCGGAACGGATGGATTCGTCCCGCGGGACAAAAAAAATCATCCCGTGAGATGGAATAATCCGTCTCACGGGATGATTTTTTTTATCTTACGGGATGATTATTGCGCGGTCAGTTCAATAACGTGACTCTGCGTAATTGCCGTTCCGAATACATCCAAACCGACTTTCATGAGATAATCTCCCGAATATATCTTTCCATTGGCTTTTAAAGCGGATTTTACGGAAGGCATCAGATTTATCTCTTCTACTTTATATCGTTTGTCTGGGTTCAGGCCTTGCAGTCTGACGGGCATCAGCTTCTCTTGGAAGCGGGGATAAATGTCGTAGGCAAAAAGAACGGCCTTGTCGGTATCCCGGCTCACGTAATTTACAGCCATGTGATTACTTTGGTACGGAGAGACCAATCGGTACTGAACTCCGTCCATGATTGCGGCTTGCAGGCGTTTCCAGTTGGTTACCGCCGTTTGGCAATAGGCCAGCTCGTCAGCACTAAGTTCTTTCAGGCCGAGGTCAAAGCCGAGTTTGCACATGGAGGCCACATCGGTACGGAACTTGACGGAAGTGGATTTGTTCCAGCCGGTGACGTGCGCGCACATTGCTTTGGCGGGGAAGAACTGAGAGAACCCCCATTGGATGTAGATACGTTCTATCGGATCGGTATTGTCACTGCACCAGAATTCGGTGAAGTATTTCAGCGCTTCATAGTCGCAACGGGCGCCACCGCCGGAGCAAAGCATCATGGGCACATCGGGATAGTTCGCTTTGACGCGCTTCATAACATTGTAGATGCCGCGTACGTGGTCAATATATAACTGTCCTTGTTTCTCTTTGAGATAGGGCGAGTATATATTGGTGATAGGGCTGTTGCAGTCCCATTTAAAGAAAGCTGTTTCCGGATTCTCTTTTAATATATCGGCGACAACGTTGTAAACGTAGTCTTGTACTTTCGGATTGCTAAGGTCCAAGACCAATTGGTGACGGTAATAATAGGTTTCGCGGTTGGGTAGCTTGATTACCCATTCCGGGTGCTTTTCAAACAACTCGCTCTTAGGATTTACCATTTCCGGCTCTATCCAGATACCGAATTTTACACCGGCGTCTTTTGCCGACCGGACTAAAGCCGGTATGCCGCCGGGCAGTTTGTCACGGGTCACTTCCCAATCGCCCAGACCGGCACGGTCGTTTTTACGGGGATATTTGTTGCCGAACCAACCGTCATCCAGCAGGAACATGTCTACTCCCAAGTGTTTGGCTTCTTTCATCAGTGCGGCAAGCTTCTCCTCGTTAAAGTTGAACGCCGTATTTTCCCAGTTGTTCAATAGTGTCAGACGGGAACCGTTACCGTCTTTTATGCCGTAGTTACGCGCCCATTCGTGGAAATTGCGGCTGCCTTGTCCGGTACCGCTATTGCTTAATGTGAATATGAATTCGGGCGTGGTGAACACTTCATTCGCTTTTAATTCGTAAGTTGAGGCGTAGGGATTGATGGCGGGGATTACACGAAGATTGCCTACGTTGTCTACCTCAAAGGTGAAGCGGAAATTTCCGGTCCAGCCTAATGTCCCCATGAGCACGGTGCCTTGGTGTTCGTTGACGGGTTGGTCTAATCCTATTTCAAAAAAGGGGTGTGTATGTATGGCGGCGCGGCTACCGAGTTTCGTATCGATGACTTTCTTGCCGAATTGTAGTTGCTGGCTGCTCATCTGCGCTTCTTTGGCCCAGTCGCTGCTGAACTCGGTGAGATAGTAACCGGAGTTGTTGAAGTAAAGCATGGTAGAGGCATAGGAGGATAGGGTAACGGGTTTCTTCTCCTGATGTCTGATTTCACTCCATGTCTTGATAATGTTCTCTTTGGGATAGGCTATGTAATGTAGGGTAACTTCTACCGGATACTGGTCGTCGCGTAACAGAATTGTTGTTTCCGTACCACCTTCAACGGCCTTGTCGGATGAAGAAACATAATATAATATGGTGGATGGATTACCGTCGTGGTGCGTGATACTGATGGCCGGTTCAAAAAAATCTTCGTTGCCCGAACCGCTGTACACTTCCCAACCCCGTTTGCTTACGCTGCCATCCGAGCCGGCATGTATATTCCATTGGAAATGCTGCAAGTCTTGCTCATGCAATAGTTTTTCACCCAAATAGGTTTGGTACAGCCGACCGTTTTCCCCTACCTGGAGTATTAAGTCTGTGTCTTTTGTAGAGATGCGGATTGTTTTGTTATCCGTTGCATTAACATACGTCAGGGATGATAACGCGAAAAGAATAAAGGCAAGTAGTGTTTTCATGGTGTGTTTTATTGTTATTCTTCTTTGATTTCCTCAAAGTCTACGTACTCTCCTTCATCTTGGGAGAATAGTTTTTTGTGTCTGTTGTGTGTGGGGGCTTCTTTAGTTCTTGTGTCCGGCTCTTCATTGGGAGAAGGGCCTGATTGCTGTCTGTCATTAAAAGAATATCCCCTTCCGGATTGGTAATTTCCGTTGTCATTCCGGTAAGTGCTCGATGAACGGCGGCCGCCTAATCCGAAGACGCTTCGGATGACAGTGCCTATAATGCTAAGCCCGATAAGCAGGATAGCAATTATAATGATAAATAAGAATCCTAAAAAATGAAACATGGGCTAATGTCTTTTTATGTGTTCGTTTTCAGCGAACGATAGTACAACAACCGTGCCAAGAAAATGTTTATTTACGTTTTCCTGTTAGGAGTGACAGTAAGATGTACCATACAATCACCGCTGCAAAGCCGCTGACTTTTAAAAAAATAAGGAGTGGAATGCAGACAATCAGGAAAATGAAACTTACTTTATTGTCTTTCCATGAAAGATTCTTGAACTTCAATGAGAACATCGGTATTTCCGATACCAGCAGCCATGAGAACAGGCAGACCAATACTAACAGATAAAAAGGATTGAAGTTCCCGGAGATAAGGATAGGATGTATGCCCGCCACTAACGATGCCCAGAAAAGGGCGTTGGCAGGAACCGGCACACCGATAAAGGAACTGGTCTGGCGGGTGTCGTTATTGAATTTCGCCAAACGCAGCGCCGAGAATACGGAAATAAGGAATGCGGCATACGGCATGTAAGGAGCGATGAACTCCATGGATGCCGGATAGTACATTTCTTTGAATAAGGAAAATACTACCAATGAGGGTGCTACACCGAAACTTACATCATCCGCCAAGGAATCCAAATCCTTTCCGATGGGGGAATGCGCGTTCAGTAAACGTGCCATCATACCGTCGAAGAAATCGAATACGGCACTGAGGATAATGAATACAAGCGCCAGATTGTAGTTGGCCTCGAAAGCCATGACACAAGCGATACACCCGGAGAATAAGTTCAGACAGGTTAAGGTGTTTGGTATAGAACGGGTGATGCGATTTGCCATTGTTATTTAAGTTTTGCTATCACGGTTTGATTACCGGTGGTCAGTTGTCCGAGTTTAACAAGCACTTCCGTACCCAGCGGGAGAAATACATCCACGCGGGAACCGAATTTGATGAAACCCATATGTTCGTCAATATAACATTCTTCGCCCGGTTCGGCATAGGTTACGATACGGCGTGCCATAGCGCCCGCAATCTGACGTGCCATGATTTCCACTCCTTCGGGAGTTTCGATTACTACGGTGGAACGCTCGTTGTCGGTACTTGCTTTAGGCAGCCAGGCCTTCATGAACTTACCGTTCTGGTGAGACACCGACTTCACGGTTCCGTCTACCGGGTACCAGTTGGCATGTACATTGACCAGACTCATAAATATGGAAACCATGATACGGCGGTCATGGAAATATTCGGTCTCTTCAACTTCCTCCACTACCACAATTTTCCCGTCAGCGGGAGCGACCACAATCTTTTCAGTCTCTTCCTGACCGAACAAACGTATCGGGCAACGGAAGAAGTTTACCAAGATTCCATAAACTACAAGGCTGATGACGGCCACTACATAGAACGGAATCTTGCACTCCAAACCGAAATAAAGTCCGGCGTTTACGGCAAGTATCAACAGCAAACTGCCGGCCAGTGTATGTGTGCCTTCGCGGTGAATGCGTATTTTCTTTAGTTTTTTAAGTCGACCCATGTATCTTGTTTTATTCTTTTCTGATGCAAATTATCTGCAAAAATAGGCTTATTTTGAAAATCTAACAAGAATTTAGTCATAGAATTGCAGATGTTGATAACTTTTTGAGGAATATTTTTGTTAGATATCGCATAGGTCGTACCTTTATGCTCACTTATAGAAAGGATAGATTTATGCAGGATTTTGTTCATTTGCACGTACATACCCAGTATTCGCTCCTTGACGGCCAGGCCAGTGTGAGCCGTTTGGTAGACAAGGCGATGAAGGATGGTATGAAAGGTATTGCCGTTACCGATCATGGCAATATGTTCGGTATCAAGGAATTCACCAACTATGTTAATAAAAAGAACGGTGGTCCGAAAGGGGAAATAAAAGACCTGAAAAAGCGGATTGCCGGTATAGAGAGCGGTGAAATAGCATGTGAGGATAAGGAAGCGGAGATAGCGGCTTGCAAAGCGAAGATAACGGAAGCTGAAAATAAACTGTTCAAGCCTATCATCGGTTGCGAAATGTATGTGGCCCGCCGTACAATGGATAAGAAAGAGGGTAAGCCCGACCAAAGCGGTTACCACCTGATTGTATTGGCGAAGAACGAAACTGGTTATCACAATCTTATAAAATTGGTGTCCCGCGCATGGACTATGGGATACTATATGCGTCCGCGTACCGATCGCAATGAGCTGGAGAAGTATCACGAAGGCCTGATTGTCTGCTCCGCCTGTATCGGTGGAGAGGTTCCTAAAAAGATTATCAACGACCAATTAGAGGAGGCCGAAGAAGCCATCCGCTGGTATAAGAATCTTTTCGGAGATGATTATTACCTGGAATTGCAGCGCCATAAGGCGACCGTTCCCCGTGCCAATCACGAAGCTTATCCTTTACAGCAAAAAGCCAATACCAAACTGCTGGAATATGCCAGGAAGTACAATATAAAAGTAATCTGCTCCAATGACGTTCACTTTGTGGACGAGGAGAATGCCGAGGCGCACGACCGCCTTATCTGTTTGAGTACGGGCAAGGATTTGGACGATCCGAGCCGTATGCTTTATACCAAGCAGGAGTGGATGAAAACCAAGGCGGAGATGAACGAGCTTTTTGCCGATGTTCCTGAAGCGCTTTCCAATACGTTGGAGATTTTGGACAAGGTGGAATACTACTCCATAGACCATGCTCCTATCATGCCTACTTTCGCCATTCCCGAGGATTTTGGAACAGAAGAAGGATACAGGCAGAAATATACGGAAAAAGATTTGTTCGATGAATTTACGCAAGACGAAAATGGGAAAGTAGTCTTGGATGAGGAAGCCGCTAAAGCCAAAATAAAGCGTTTGGGCGGTTACGAAAAGCTTTATCGTATCAAGCTGGAAGCCGACTATCTCGCCAAACTGGCATTTGACGGCGCCAAACGGATTTACGGTGATCCGTTGTCGGATGAAGTAAAAGAGCGTTTGGTGTTTGAGTTGTACATCATGAAGACGATGGGTTTCCCCGGTTACTTCCTGATTGTACAGGACTTTATCAATGCCGCCCGTACGCAACTGGGAGTTTCGGTGGGGCCGGGACGTGGTTCGGCTGCCGGTTCGGCTGTGGCTTATTGTTTGGGTATTACCAAGATAGACCCTATCCAGTACGACTTGCTGTTTGAGCGTTTCCTTAATCCGGACCGTATCTCGTTGCCTGATATTGATGTGGACTTTGATGATGACGGACGTGGTGAAGTGTTGCGTTGGGTAACGGAAAAGTACGGACAGGAGAAGGTAGCGCATATCATCACGTATGGTACCATGGCAACCAAATTGGCTATCAAGGACGTTGCCCGTGTACAGAAATTACCCTTGTCGGAATCTGACCGTTTGGCCAAACTGGTTCCCGACAAAATCCCTGATAAGAAACTGAATCTTCCCAATGCTATCGCTTACGTACCGGAATTGCAGGCGGCAGAGGCATCGCCCGACCCGTTGGTACGCGATACGTTGAAGTATGCCAAAATGCTGGAAGGTAATGTGAGAGGTACAGGTGTACACGCTTGCGGTACGATTATCTGCCGTGACGATATCACCGACTGGGTTCCTGTCAGTACGGCGGATGACAAGGAGACCGGTGAGAAGATGCTCGTTACCCAGTACGAAGGTTCGGTCATTGAAGATACGGGGTTGATTAAAATGGACTTCCTGGGATTGAAGACTCTTTCAATCATTAAGGAAGCTGTTGAGAATGTACGTTTACATCGGGGATTGGCATTGGATATCGACAAGATTTCCATCAATGATCCCGCTACCTATAAATTATACTGTGACGGACGGACTATCGGTACATTCCAATTTGAATCTGCCGGTATGCAGAAATATCTGCGTGAGTTGCAACCCGGTACATTTGAGGATTTGATTGCCATGAATGCCCTCTATCGTCCGGGTCCTATGGACTATATCCCGGATTTCATCGACCGTAAGTGGGGACGCAAGCCTATCGAGTATGATATTCCTATTATGGAGAAATACTTGAAGGATACATACGGTATTACTGTCTATCAGGAGCAGGTCATGCTTCTGTCCCGTTTGTTGGCGGACTTCACCCGTGGCGAATCCGATGCTTTGCGTAAGGCGATGGGTAAAAAGTTGCGGGATAAACTGGATCACATGAAGCCGAAATTCATTGCGGGCGGACAGAAAAACGGGCACGATGCGAAGGTGCTCGAAAAGATTTGGACTGACTGGGAAAAGTTCGCGTCTTATGCTTTCAATAAATCTCATGCCACCTGCTATTCATGGGTGGCTTATCAGACGGCTTTCTTGAAAGCGAATTATCCGGCGGAATATATGGCTGCCGTCATGAGCCGAAGTTTATCCGATATAACTACCATAACCAAACTCATGGACGAATGTAAGTCGATGGGTATTAAAGTACTTGGTCCTGATGTGAACGAATCGAACTTGAAGTTTACCGTCAATCCGGAAGGTAATATCCGTTTCGGATTGGGTGCGGTGAAAGGAGTAGGTGAGGGTGCTGTGCAAAGCATCATGGAGGAGCGTGAGAAGAATGGTCCGTATACAGGTATCTTCGATTTCGTACAGCGTGTCAATTTGAACGCTTGTAACAAGAAGAACCTGGAATGCCTTGCTCTTGCCGGCGGCTTTGACAGTTTCCCCGAGTTGAAGCGTGAACAATATTTTGCCATTAATGCCAAGAATGAAGTCTTTATCGAGACATTGGTACGCTATGGTAACCGTTATCAAGCGGATAAAGCGGCAGCGGTCAACTCTTTGTTCGGCGGTGAAAATGTGGTAGATATCGCTACTCCCGAAATTCTTCCCGCAGAGCGTTGGAGCGACCTTGACAGATTGAATAAGGAACGTGATTTAGTCGGTATTTATCTTTCCGCTCATCCCTTGGATGAGTATTCCGTAGTGCTGGAACATGTTTGTAATACACACATGGCGGAGTTGGAGGATAAGACACTCCTGGTGGGACGTGAAATTACCATGGGCGGTATAGTCACTACCGTCCGCCGAGGCATCAGTAAGAACGGCAATCCTTACGGTATAGCCAAGATAGAAGACTATTCCGGTTCGGCAGAGTTACCTTTCTTCGGGAACGATTGGGTAACTTATCAAGGCTATTTGGGTGAGCGTACTTTCCTTTATATTAAGGCGCGTTGCCAACCTAAACAGTGGCGGCAGGATGAATTGGAACTGAAGATTACCTCTATGGAATTGCTTCCCGACGTAAAAGAGAAGCTGATAGAGAAGATTACGATTCTTATCCCGCTCAGTGTACTGAACAAAGCATTGGTGACGGAATTGGCAGAACTTACGAAAGACCGTCCCGGTACTACGGAACTCTATTTCAGAGTGACCGATCCGGATAGTAAGATGACTGTTGATTTGGTGTCTCGTCCGGTGAAGCTTTCCGTAGGCCGTGAACTTATCTCTTATTTAAAAGAGCGTCCGGAGCTTGAGTTTCGGATAAATTAATTATCTTTGCTTCACTGATAACAGTAAGAAGATAATGTTTGATACTGTATTATTGAATTAATATTTAAACTTAATATTTAGAAGAAATGGCTTTAGAAATTACAGACAACAATTTCAAGGAAATCTTGGCAGAGGGTAAACCTGTAGTAATTGACTTTTGGGCACCGTGGTGCGGACCCTGTAAAATGGTAGGTCCTATCATCGATGAATTGGCAGGTGAATATGAAGGTAAAGTACTTATCGGTAAATGTGATGTAGACGAGAACGGTGATGTAGCTGCCGAGTATGGTATTCGTAACATTCCTACCGTACTGTTCTTCAAGAACGGGGAATTGGTGGATAAACAGGTAGGTTCTGCCCCCAAACCGGTTTATGTAACGAAGATTGAAGCGTTGTTATAAGGTACTATTTGACAAATTTAAAATATAAAGCTATGGGACTGGAAGACGATTTTTTGAAGAATGATCTCGATGATGAAAAGACCATTGAGTACATCAAAAACTATTTGCCGCAGGAGTTAAAAGAGAAGTTCTCTGATGACGAGTTCTATTATTTCCTCGATTTGATTGACGAGTATTATTCCGAGAGCGGCATCCTTGATGTGCAGCCCGACGGTGATGGATATATCGAAGTCGATTTGGAGAAAATCGTAGATTACATCATCAAAGAAGCTCATAAGGATGAAATGGGTGATTATGATCCGGATGAAATCCTTTTCATTGTACAAGGTGAAATGGAATATACGGAATCTTTGGAAGATGAGTAAATCACAGTTTAATTAATAAAAGGAAAGGCGCAGATTGTAAAACCTGCGCCTTTCCTTTTATTAATTAAACTGTATTGGTCTTTCTTTATTATGCCATTGGCGGAGTATTCAGAAAAAAGAATACTGACATTCCGATAAGTATCGCTCCTAATACGCCATAAAACCAGCGCGCTTGCCGGCGGCCTACGTTTCGCACAACAAACTGCGTATTTTGGGCGGTAAAGAACCAATTCCAATCCAAAATAGCAGCCAGCAGGGAGATAATTCCCGCGGCAACAAAGATACCTTGAACAATGTATTGGCTCATTGTAAAGTGATTAGCTGTTAATTTAGTAATCTATATTAATCCAGTGGTTCCAGCGTTACTTTTCGTTCACCGCTTTCCACCTCTTCAATAGTAACTTTTACGGTATTTCCCGGCAGAAGCTCTTCAATCAATTCCGGCCATTCGATAAAGCAAAGCGCACCGCTGTACAGATAGTCTTCATATCCCATGTCGTACACTTCTTCCAGTTTCTTGATGCGGTAGAAGTCGAAATGATAGATTAACTCTCCGGCAATATCGGAACGATATTCGTTGACGATAGCGAAAGTAGGAGAGGTGATGACATCGGATACGCCGAGTTCTTCGCAAACCGCCTTGATAAAGGTTGTTTTACCGGCTCCCATCTTGCCGTAAAGAGCAAATACCGTATTGTCGCCCATCGCTTCGATGAATTGGCGGGCAGCTTCATGAATCTGGTCTAATGACTGAATTTTGATTTCCATTATCTTGTATTTTGATGCAAAGATAACCAAAAACTTTTTCCTCCTTTACAGATTGCGTAAATAATAATGGAGAAGAAGATTATGGCTGCTCCCGAAGGAACATTGAGATAGTATGAAATAAGCAGTCCCCCCAAGCAGCTAAGATAGCCGATGCCGATGGATAGCCATATAATACGGTGAAACCTGTGCGAGAAGAGATTGGCTGTCATTTGCGGAATTGTCAGTAATGAGATAACCAGCACGATACCCACCATACGGAGGCAGGCTACGATAGTCAATGCGATGAACATCATCAATACATATTCAAAAGCCTGTACAGGAATACCTTGTGAACGGGCAAATTCGCGGTCGAATGCTACATAGATTATCGGATGCAGGAAACACGAAAAAAACAAGATAAGTAATATCGCCAGCCCGCCCAGCAAGGCGATGTCGCCAAATGTTATTGTCAGGATATTCCCGAACAGATAAGCGGAAAGGTCGGGGGCAAATCCGGGAGACAGGAATGTAAAGATGATGCCCAATGCCATTCCTAACGTCCAGAATACCGCAATAGCAGAGTCTTCACGCATATCTTTCCGTTTGCTGAGCCATTCTACACCGAATGCCGACAGTACTGAAAAGATAGCTGCCGAAAGAATCGGTGAAATTCCCGTGTACAGCCCCATTCCTATACCTCCAAAAGAAGCATGCGTCAGTCCGCCGCTGATGAATACCAGTCTCCGGGTAACGATGTATGTACCGATAATTCCGCAGACAATACTTGCCAGCAAGCTGCCGATAAGGGCATGTTGAAAAAAAGTATATTGTAAAAGTTCCATGTGGCGGTGATTAGTGATTAATTCTCCTTTCTCCTACAATCAGGAACACTTCGTCTTTTATGTTGTCCGGTAGCGCGATGCCTCGTAGTTGCAGGCTGCGCACCCATCCGGCCACATCTTCCGACTGCATGGTATAGAATACGTCACGAAATTCTTCTTCTTGTTCGGGAGTATACCGGTCGGGAGCAGTCCCGATGTATTTGTCCAGTTCCTCGTCATCATAATATTCTATTTTCTTGCTGACGGCGGCCAGCAGACTGTCTTTCTCGCATACTTCGTGCTGTCCGCAACATTCCATATCTGCTTCCTGCACTTCGGGCATGGCGTCCAACTCGCCGTTGTCAATTTTCTTTTGAAGTCTGCGGTTGCGTACTATTCCCGCTATGGCAGCTACGATGGCGAGGGCAATCAGGCTAATAATCAGTATCCACATACGTTCTCTTTCCTTGAAAAAAGTGTCCTTATAAAATAGAACGGACAAAGATACACATTGTTTTCGTATCTGGCTTCTTTTGAACGGGCAAAAAGGTTGATTCTCTTCGGAGAAACTGGCGGATAGCAAAAAGAAACATTGCCTTTTACCCTTGTTCGTTGGAGATTGTGAACCCCGCTTTCTTTAAATCTTCCCAATAGGCCGGGTAGGATTTGGAAACTACTTGAGGTTCATCAATCACTATCTGCGGCAATACGATGCAGGCAGGAGCAAATGCCATTGCCATACGATGGTCTTCGTATGTGGAGATAATCGGGGTGTTTTCAGCAGGACAACGTTCTCCGTCCCATAACAGAATGCTGTCCTGTTCGGAACGTACCAAATAACCTAACTTTCGCAGCTCGGTGATAAGGGCGGCGATACGGTCGGTTTCCTTAATTTTGAGGCTTTGCAAACCGGTAAAGCGGAAAGGAATGTCCATCAGGCAGCAAGTTACGACAAAGGTTTGTGCCAGGTCGGGAATGTCTACCATATCCTCTTCCAAGCGCGAGACGGGTGTGCCCGCCAATGTCAGTCGTACGCCCCGGTCGGTATATTCGGTATGTACGCCCAGTCGGGAGAAAATCTCCGCGCCGCGACTGTCACCTTGATAACTGCGGGGAAACAGCCCGAGCAGCTCCACCGTTTCATGCTCATCACCCTTCGGAGATTCTTCATCCTTCATTCTTCGTTCTTCATTTCCCCTCAGCGCCAATATCTGATACCAGTAGGATGCCGCGCTCCAGTCGCTCTCCACGGTGAACGGGACATCCCGGTAACCGCCGGGATATACGGTGATGCTGTTTTCGGAACTCCATTCGGCACGTCCGCCGAAGTCGTGTATAAGCTGAAGCGTGAGGTTGATGTAGGGGCGGGAGATGATACTGCCCGTAAGGTGCAGGCGCAGTCCTTTGGGAAGCACCGCTCCCATCATCAGCAAGGCGGAGATATATTGCGAACTGACGTTTCCGGCAAGGGATATTTCATCGCCTTGCAACTCCGTCCCCGTGATGCGCAGAGGTGGGAATCCTTCTTGTCCGGCGTAATCGATTTTTGCTCCGAGCAAACGCAGCGAATCTACGAGGATACGGATGGGACGTTGCTGCATGCGTTGCGTTCCGGTGATGATACGGTTGCCGGGTGTCACGCTGAGATAGGCGGTGAGGAAACGCATAGCCGTCCCCGCTGCCATAATGTCTATATGTTCGGGATTGCCTTGCAGCGCGCGCACCATGACACGGGTATCGTCGCAATCGCTCAGATTGCAGGGCGTTTGCTTGCCGTGAGCAAGGGCGTGCAGGATAAGCGCACGGTTACTGATACTCTTGGATGCCGGCAATTGAATAGCGGCGTGTATCGGGGTGCCGGGGGCGGAAACGGTATAACGCATAGTTGTATTTGTTAAGTTACGGTAGTGGAGAGCTTTATATTCCGATGCAAAAGTAAGACAAATCTTTGGGAAATGGAAGCATGTTCCTAAAATGAACAGGATTGCTTAATAATATGTCTCGCCGGACTTATGGAAATACACTACTTTTGTGGCTCAAATTAATATGTAGTATGGTAAAAGATAATTCTAAGTTGTTTCTACTTGTATTGCTGGGTATGCTGACTGCTTTCGGCCCATTCGTCACCGATATGTATCTGCCCAGCCTTCCGGCTATGGGAGATTATTTTCAAACCGCTTCTTCAATGGTACAGTTGGGACTTACCACGAGCATGATAGGGTTGGCGGCAGGACAAATCTTGTTTGGTCCGCTGAGCGACCGCTACGGGAGGCGCATACCGTTACTGGCAGCCATGTGGCTGTTTATCGTCTCTACCATTCTTTGTCTGTTTGCACGGGATATTCATCAGTTTGTGGCTTTTCGTCTGGTACAAGGCATAGCCGGGGCAGGCGGTATTGTAATCGCCCGTTCGGTGGCTGCGGATAAATATTCGGGTAAGGAACTGGCGAAGATGCTTGCGGTTATTGGCGCTATCAACGGAGTGGCTCCGGTGGTGGCTCCTATTATCGGAGGAGTATTTACGGAAGCTATCGGCTGGCAGGGCATCTTCGGTATTCTGTTGGGATTGGGCGTTGTGTTGCTTGTCGGCAGTTACTGCTTTCGGGAGTCATTGCCCAAGGAGCACCGTTCGGTAAGCCGGTGGGGAGATACATTCCGCAGTTTTAAAGTGGTGCTGCAAGATAGGCAATATGTGTTTTATGTGTTGCAAATGGCGTTTGCGCAAGGAGTGCTGTTTGCCTATATTTCCTCTTCACCTTTTATTGTGCAGCAGCATTACGGATATTCGCCGTTGGTATTCAGTTTCTGCTTTGCTGTTAATGCGGTGGCGATAGGGGTTGCGGCTGCGACATCCGTGAAGTTCAGGCGTCCTGTCAGTAGTACGTTGATAGGCTGTGTGGGCATGGCGGTGGCTGCACTCGGAGAGTGTACGGCGCTTATGACAGGATGCGGTTTCTGGATGTACGAAGCGCTTCTGCTGGTTTTGTTGTTTATGATGGGGCTGACTTTTACGTCTACCACAACATTGGCGATGGAGTGCCAGCGTGACAATGCGGGTACGGCTTCCGCGCTATTGGGGGCTGTCTGTTTCGCTTCCGGCGGAATTGTCTCTCCTTTGGTGGGGCTCGGTGATATCCTGGTATCCACGGGAATTATCTTTGTCATCAGTGCCGGCTGCTCGTTAAGTTGCATCCTGCTGGCTTTGGGCAAAAGGCGGGCTAGGCTTTACTTCGCATTCGGTACGTCTCCGAAATGTTGAGGCAGATAAATATTGAGTGTCTGCCGTTTCTTTGAATAACGGAGTTATCCGGATGGGCTTGAAACCTGCGATGCCGCAACCGGTTTCAGAAATTTTCAGAATATTGGTTGCAGGTGACGGACGGAAAGTTCCAGTTCACCCCAGTCTGTCATCGCATTGAAAAGGCGGACGGTGGAATAGGAAGGCAAATCTTCCATGCGTATATTCTTTTCCGTAAGAATGCCTTTGTCCAATAGCTCGGCTCGTTTGGTTCCTTTCAGCAGAGGATGTTGCGGAGTGTACCACCGCTTGCCGTCGAAGAGAGCGATGTTGGCAATGCTGGTGTCGGTGAGCAGGCGCTGGCGGACAATGAGAATGTCATCACAAGAACCGCGTTGCGCAAACAGTTGGTTGAGCGCTTCACGGTCGGCGCTTTTGTAGGTGTAACCGATGTCGTTTGCCGATATCAATGCCAGTGAACGGACGGGACGTAAGATGTAAGGGGTACAAGTCACTTCCTCGATACCGCATCGTCCGTAGACTATACGCAATCTGTGTCTGCCGTTTTCGGGAATCGGGGGCAGAAAATCGGTCAATTGCAGGCCGGTACTTTCCGGCCAGAAGTGTGTGCGGGTATCGTTCAGCCTCCGTTCATGGTAGGCTAAGTTACGAACCACTCCGCCATCAATACGTATGGTTTCAATAAATCGGCACATATATCTTTTGTTTTACCTCGTTGTATTCGCTTTCCCATCGGCTTTGGGCGGTGATACCGCCGCCGGCTTTGAAATAGAGTTGCCCGTTTTCTTGTTCGATGAAGCGTATCATGACGGCGCTGTCCAGTCGGCCGTTGGCGTAGCAGCCCATAACTCCGGTGTAGAATCCCCGTTCGTAGCCTTCCGCTTCGGCGATGATTTGCATGGTACGCGGCTTGGGAGCGCCGGTAATAGAGCCGGCAGGCAATAACCGGAAAAGGATATCGCCGAGCCGCTCGGTATAATCATCGGGCAGCGTGCCGCATATTTCAGAGCTTGTCTGCAGAATCGCTCCTTTGTTGGTTTGCAGGCGGTCTATATAGCGATAGGACGTTACGGTGACGTGTTCGGAAACCATACTGATATCATTGCGTATCAAATCGACAATGGTGGCGTGTTCCGCCGCTTCTTTGGCATCGTCCAGCAATATTGATTCGGCATGGGGCAGAGCGGCATCAATCGTTCCTTTCATCGGAAAGGACTTTATCCTGCCTTCTTCCATGCGGACAAAGATTTCGGGCGAGAAACAGACGAAACGGTCTTTCAGCCAAAGCTTATACAAAGCGTGAGCATGCAGAAATACATCCTTTAGCGTCAGGTTAGTGCGAAGCGGAACTTTGCACGTCAGATTGGTCAGATAACTGTTTCCGCCCAGCAGATTACGTTTCACGATATCGAAAGAACGGCGGTAATCGGTTGGAGACGGGGGAGTAAAGTCCCAATCTATTGTTCCGGTATACCGGGCATCTGCATCGGGGGCATTACCGGCTTCTCCGAACCGATAGAGGCAGACGGACGTATCTATCTCATCGAGGGCTTCAACGTACGACTGCTCTTGCGTATAGTCGATGATGAACAGAAAAGGTGTGTTTTTACGTCCGAATGCGTTCATGCGGGTGATGGCTGTTTCTTTGTCCAAGGCTCTCATCGTCTTAAATCACCGTTGCAATAATTTGGATGGATAATATGAGGAACACCATCGCAATAGGATACACCGTAGTATAGGCCACACTCGGAATATTGCTGTCCGTCATGGAGTCGGCGGCTGCCAGGCCGGGAGTACTCGTCATGCCTCCGGTAAGGGTTCCCAATAAATCGAGGATGCTGATTTTAAAAAACAGCCTGCCTGCGATTACGGCTATCAGCATGGGCACTAGCGTAATGGCTGCGCCCACGCCGAACAGCAGCCAGCCGCTTTCCTGAAAGGTAGCTACTAAATTCTTTCCGGCCGATGTCCCTACTTCGGCGAGGAATAGCAGCAGTCCCAATTGTCGCAGCAGTTGATTGGCTGGACCCGACATAGACCAAATGATGGGGCCTGTCTTGCCTACGGCGCTAAGGAACAAGGCCACTATCAGTATACCGCCTGTCAATCCCGGTGAGAACGACAGACCTCCGGGGAAGGATATATTCAGTTTGCCAAATAGCACTCCGAGCACGATACCCATTGCGATTGGAAAGAAGTCCGTATCGGACAGCTTCTTGGCATTATTGCCCAACAAACGCGCCAAACCCTTCAGCCCTTCTTTCTCGCCGACTACCGTCAGCTTATCGCCGAACTTAAGGGCGAGGTCGGGTGAGGGGGAGAGGTCGATACCGCTTCGGCGGACACGCGTTACGGTGCAGCCGAAGTTCTTCATCAGGTTCAAGTCTCCCAGCTGTTTGTTTATCATATCCTTTTTGGTGAGCAGCAGAGACTCTATTTCCTGGGTGTGGCTCAGCGGGAGCTCGCCTTCTTCGCGTTCGCCTACCAGAGTGGCAAGCTGATTCAGGGCTTCGTCACTGCCGACGGCTTGTATGTAGTCGTTTTCGTGGAGTACGGTATGTGCGGTCGGGATAGAGATTTGCTCGTCATGCTTGTGGCGGGAGATTACCGCGCCGGTCATGGCACGGGCATTGATTTGCATCAGGGTGCGTCCGAAAACGATAGGGTTCGTAATGCGGTAAATGCAGGTAATCAGTTCGGGGAATTGTCCGCGGCGTTCTTTTTCCAAGCGGCGGGCTTCCCGGTCGAGGTCGATATGCATGATGCGGGGCAGCAGCTTCACGAACAGGATAACGCCGATTACTCCGAACGGATAGGCGATACCGTAGGCTATGGATGCCAGCGGTGAATGCGTGCTGTCGATGGCAACGGCAAGTCCCGGAGTACTGGTCAGTGCGCCGGCTATCAGCCCTACCACGCTTGGCGTGTCGATGTCGAACGCATATTTCAGCCCTGTCGCCGTCAAAGCGGCGGAACAAATAATCAGCAGGGTGATGATAATGAGTGTCTTCCCTTTGCTCCGGAAGGAATCGAAGAAGCCCGGACCGGCCTGTATGCCGATGGTGAATATGAATAGTACAAGCCCGAAGTTTCCCAGCTCTTTAGGGATAATCACCCCGAAATGTCCGAAGAGCAGGGCGATGAATATTACTGCGGAAACGTCGAGCGACAATCCTTTGATTTTGATTCTTCCCAGCATGAAGCCTAAGGCTACGATGAGGAAAAGCGCGAAGTAAGAGGAATTAAGCAGGTCAGTGAACATAGGCTCGGTGAATTAGTCTTTTCGTGGGAACAAAGGTAAAGGAAAAAAGTTAGATAGAGAAAGTATTATTTATCTTTGCAGCCGCTAAAGATTTAAAGAAATCCGTCTTATGGAAATAGATTTGACTACCCCCGCTTTGCTGTTTTCGGCAATATCCTTGATTATGTTGGCGTATACCAACCGTTTTTTGTCGTATGCCGGTCTTGTGCGCGCTTTGAAGGAACAGCACCAGAAGAGCCATTCGTCTGTAACCGCCGCGCAGATTGCCAACCTGCGTAAACGTCTGTATCTGACACGTGCCATGCAGGTAACGGGCATAGCGAGTTTGCTGCTGTGCGTAGTCAGTATGTTCTTTATTTATATCCGGCTTTATCTGGCCTCGGTTTATATTTTCGGCCTTGCTTTGGTACTGCTGATTATCTCGCTGACTATTTCAGTATACGAAATTTATATCTCGGTGAAAGCGCTGGAGATACATCTGAACGATATGGATGATTAGAGAGAGCGTTTTTTCCTGCTTACGGAACAGTTTATTTCATCCCGCGAGACGGTTTTTTTTGTCTCGTGGGATGATTTTTTTTATCTCGTGAGATGAATATTTTTGTCCCGCAGGACGAATCTTTTTGTCTCATAAGACGGATTCCAGCTCTTTCAGCAGCTCTTCTACGGCTACTTTGAGCTGGGTGTCTTCGCCTTTCACAATGGTTTCGGGCGAGTTGGCGACTTTGATATCCGGTTCCAATTGGGAGTTCTCCAAATAACTGCCGTCGGGCAGACGGTAGCCTACAACGGGAATGCCGAAAACGAGGGAAGGGTCTTGCAGGCGTTCCCACGATACGCTGGTCATAGTTCCCGGAACGGGCATGCCTACGAGCTTGCCGATATTCCGGTGGCGGTATACCCACGGCGTACCGTGCGCATTGGAATAGTTGGCTTCGCACGTCAGCATGACAGACGGCTTGTTCCAGCGGCGGCTGGGCATATCGCAAGCTTCGCGACCGCGGATTACCTGCGTAAAGTACTTCTTGCCGCTGAACAGAATCTCGATATCTTCGTGCAGACGGCCGCCGCCATTGAAGCGGGTGTCGATGACGATGCCTTCGCAATTGTTGTATTTACCCAAAATATCCGAGTAAACGGAACGGAAGCTGTCATCGCCCATCGACTCGATATGCACATAGCCCAAACGGCCGCCAGACCATTCGGCTACATCTGCCGCGCGTTGTTTTACCCAACGGGTGTAGAGCAGAGTGTTTAGCGCACTGCCGCTTATCGGGATTACCACTTCTTCCCAACGCTCTTTGGTCTGCGGGTTGTAGAGCGAGACGAGGGTTTTCTTTTTGGCCTTATTGTTTACTAATGTATAGTAATCCGTCTCGGGGGTAATCTCCATACCGTCAATCTTTTCGATAATGCTGCCTGGTTTCACCTTGGTAGTGGCGTTATCAAACGGGCCTTTTTCTATTACTTCGGCTATACGCATGCCTTTGTCCCGGTATTTCCAGTCAAAAAGCAGTCCCAGGCTGGCTGTCGGTTCGCTCTGTCCGGAAGGGAAGTAGCGACCGCCGGTGTGCGATACGTTCAGTTCGCCCAGCCATTCGCTCAAGAGTTCGGCAAAGTCGTAGTTGTTGTTGATGTGTGGCAGGAACTTACGGTAGGCGGCGCTCATGGCATCCCAGTCTACGCCGTGCATATTGGTGTTGTAGAAACGTTTCTGCTGTTGTTTGTATACATGCCCGAACATATATTCGCGTTCTGCCGCCAAATCCATTTTAACCTGCGCCTGATAAGTGACGGGTTTCAACGTATTGGACGCCATATCCATTTTCTGCATGGTTTTGCCACCCAGCAGGAAGAGGTTCTTACCGTCTTTGTCCATTTCCATGGAAGCCCAGCCGGCATCCATTTTGTGAAGGAGCCGGGTATCTTTCTTGCGGAGATCCATTTTCCAAAGGTCGTAACCGTCTTCAAAGGCTGCGAAGTAATAAAGGCTTTCACCGTCTTTGGAGATGATGACGCTGCCCATATCCGAAGAATTCGGGGTGAGACGTACAATGCGGTCTTCAATGTTTTTCAGTTCAACGACAATGTCTTTCACTTGAGACTTGTCATTGCCGGTCTTTTCTTGTTCTGTGTCTTTCTTGCTGCGCTTTTTATCTTTGGCGGTATCCTTGTCTTGCGTTTTCTTCTGTTCGGCTTCCAATTCTTTGCGCAACTCGTAATCTTCTTTGCTCAGGCAGTATTTGTCGTAAGCGTCCTGATTGAGGAAAATAAGCATGGCGTCGTCTTGCGAGCCCCATGAGGCGTGGGCGCGCATACCGTAACGTTCTGTCTTGAACAGAATCGCGTTACCGTCGAGGGCAAAACGGGGCGAACCGCTCATGTAACCGCTATTGGTCAGATTGACGATGGGACTATTGCCTTGCGCGCTGACAAGACCTATGTCGGAATACGGATCGTGTCTGTTGCCGATAAATTCGAGGGTAAACCATTTGCCGTCCGGTGACCAGGCATAACTGAATTCGCCATCTGTACTGTACCAGGTGGAACCGTCGGTAATCCGGCGTACTTTCTTCGTGTCGAGGTTGAGTACCATCAGGCGGATGCGGTCTTCTATGAATGCCAATTCCTTACCGTCCGGTGAGAATTGCGGGCAAGTGCGCTCGACAGTGGCGGAAGGCAGTAGCGCTTCCTCTTTTATAAGAGTGGCATTGGGGAAGTTGGGCTCTTCCTCGCGGGCAATTTTGGCGAGATAGAGCTGCCAGTTGCCGTTACGTTCGCTGGCGTAGGCCAGCGTACGATTGTCGGGGGCAAAGGACAGACTGCTTTCGTTGGCAGGGGTGTGGGTGATTTGCTTGGTGGTAGCGTAGTCTGCCGAAGTTACAAAGACCTCGCCACGAGCTATGAAGGCTATTTGCTTGCCATCCGGTGAGACGGTGGCCGAGGTTGCTCCACTGGTATAATTCAAGCGGGCTATCTGCGGACGGTCGTCACGGGTGATTTCTATTCGGACTTTTTGTGGTTCCGAGTTGTTCTGTTGTGTGTATATTTCGCCGTCGTAACCGTAGCACAATGTTCCGTTGGTGCTTATGGAAAGGAAACGTACGGGGTGGGTTTTAAAGGAAGTTATTGCTTTCACTGCCTCCGGTCGGTTCAGCGGGAAGGCGTATACGTTGAATGAACCGCCATCGCGTTCGCTTAGGAAATACAACTCCTGTCCGTCCGGAGAAAGGACGGGGTTACGGTCTTCACCGGCACGTTGGGTGAGGTTGGTATGTTTGCCTGTGCGGGCATCGTACATCCATATATCACGTGTGACGGATGAAGTGTGATGCTTCCGCCATTGGTCTTCAAACCCTTTTTGGTCTTGATAGAAAAACAGTTCGCCCGATTTGTCGAAACAGACTGCTTCGGCAGGTGTACCCAATACCTGTTCGGTACGTCCACCGGTTACGGATACTTTATAAAGCTCAGTCATGGCAGAACGGGGAAAGAGGGCGCTTTCGGCTGGGTCTTGAATGGCGGCCGAGAAGAGGATGTATTTACCATCGGGGGTAAATGCGGATGGGATTTCTCCGGCCGAGTGGGTGGTCAGGCGTTGGGCTGTTCCACCGTTGGCTGGCATTACGAATACGTCGAAGTTACCGTATCTGTCACTGGCAAATGCTATTTGCTTGCCGTCCGGTGACCAGACAGGGGTCGATTCGTAGGACTCCTGCGTAGTGAGTTGTATGGCTGTGCCGCCTTTTGCAGGAACTTTGTAGATATCTCCTTTGTAACAGAAAGCGATTTCTGTCCCGTCAGGTGAAATTTGTATGTCACGCATCCAGAGAGGAGTTGTTGCATAGGTGGCGAGAGTAGTGAAACTCAGCGCGAAGTAAGCGAGTATCTTTTTCATAATGAATGTATTTCTATTGGATTAGGGATTTATAGTAAGAGTATTGTCTTGATGAAGTGGGCTTTGGTTATTATTTCATTCCCCTTGCCTTGTACACAATCTCTTTGGCATTGTTGATGTTCTGCAGCTTTTCTTCGGCGGCACGCTTGATGTCTTCTCCCAGCGTAGCTACCCGGTCGGGATGGTGCTTTAATACCAATTTGCGGTATGCGGCACGCACTTCTTCATCGGTTGCCGTGGGGAGTATTTCCAATACTTTGTAAGCCGCGTCCAATGAATTGCCACCCAAATTGAGCATGGATTCCACTTCGTTTTCGGATAGTCCCATATAAGTCGCCACTTCTTTCAACGCTTCTATTTCTTCACGACAAACGTTGTTGTCGCTTCGGGCTATGTTGGCGAGGAAGCCCAACAACTGCAAGCGTTCTTCGTATGTCAGGTTGGCGGCAATTTGCATACCGCAGTCACGGATGGTATTCTTGAATGCAAGAGGGTTTTGCATATCCATACGCTTACGCTGCTCAAAGAGGTTGAGTAGTATCCGTTCTCCTTCGCTGACTGCGGCCACGCCGAAATTCGTTCGTAAGAAATTGCGGACGTATTCCATTTCACTGTGCATGATACGCCCGTCCGCCCGTATAATGTACGAGGCCATTACCAGCATTGAAAAGAGAAAACTGTTCCGCTGTCCGGCAAACACGTCTTCCGTTGTCTGTCCGTTACCGTAGGTTGCCGTATAGCTTGTTGTATTACCGCCGAGGTCCATCAACGAACCAAGTGCATATCCTGCCAATGCGCCGAGCGGTCCGCCTGCCATAAAGCCGATGATACCGCCAATCCATTTTCCTGCTCCCATAATTTTGTTCTTTGATTTTGCAAAAGTAACTATTCTTGCCTAAATACAAAGAAGGGCGATGCCAAGAAATACGGAATAATGCGGATAGAGATTATAGATTGGCTATATGGAGCCCGGTTTATCTTTTTTCGTTTACATTGATTTAGATTTCGGAGTATTATAAAAAAGGATTTAACTTATTGGTTTATTGCCGTAATCAAAGATGTTATATTTTGTTCTTTTACAAATTGTTCGAAGTCGTTCTTTGAACGTCCGTCCAGCTTTAATTCATTATTCCAAATAGGCAGCCTTTTGCGGCAGATAATATGTGTTAGTATCAGACAGAACTCAACAATTAAGGGATTGTGCTCTTTTCCCGTATCGTACCAGCATATTTCTAATTTATGGATAGAGTTTCTTTGCATCAATCGAGGCCATAATATATTTCTAAAGACAAGTTCGCCCGATAAATCATCCTTCTGCCGCCCGTAAAGTCTCCTTCGCAGTCCGCCTTTGCGAGGGATGGGACGGTTGTCTTCAAAATGGCCGGAACTGCCTATGTAAACGATTTCTTTGTCGCCTTTATCTTTGGGATAGCCATATACGATATATACGCCGCAACACTTGTCTATATTTTCATATTGGATTTCCATGCACTTTGCTTTCAGATTATCTTCAATGCCGAAAGAGAAGGAACCGTTGCTGTATTTCTTTATAAATTCGAACATAGGCTAATGTTAAGGGTTGTATTGAAACTATTAAGGGTGAATTTGAAAGTAAAGATAGGAATTTATGGATT
This sequence comes from Bacteroides clarus, assembly GCF_015555825.1. Classification (NCBI taxonomy): domain Bacteria; kingdom Pseudomonadati; phylum Bacteroidota; class Bacteroidia; order Bacteroidales; family Bacteroidaceae; genus Bacteroides; species Bacteroides clarus. Next base: position 56,506 of record NZ_JADNLF010000007.1, read on the forward strand.
GGTATTGCTTATATTTCTTTTTGAAGCCGAAAAATTTAATAAAAATGTAATCGCTATAAAGAAAAAGGAGCTAAGCCATTGACTTAACTCCTTGATAATTACCAGTCGGGGTGACTGGATTCGAACCAGCGACCACACGCCCCCCAGACGCGTACTCTAACCGGGCTGAGCTACACCCCGAATTGCGGATGCAAAAGTACGGCTTTATTTTGAAATAGCAAATAATTCCTTAACTTTTTGCTCCTTTATTTTGTAACTTCTTTATATTCTTTATGCTAATAAGGAGCTTATACACCCATACATTCCCGATAAAAGTCGAATACCTCGAATATTGTTTCTTTGTCTGCCGTTTGATTCAAACAAATATCCCCGACTTCTTTAAGCAGTGTGAAGTTAATGATGCCGGCGGTATTTTTCTTGTCATGCTGCATCAGTTCATATAAGCGGTCATATTGTTTGCAGTTAAAAGCAAAGGCTCCGTAATTCTCCTTGATAAACTGAATGGTTTGACGCATCTTTTCTTTAGGGAAGCCCGTTTGTATATGCGAAAGATAAAGTTCACATACTATTCCCCACGCTACGGCATAACCATGGAGTACCGGACGGTTCTCTGCCAAGGCAAGGCTCTCGAAAGCATGCCCTACGGTATGGCCGAGGTTAAGCGCCTTACGTATACCATGTTCTTGGGGGTCTTGTTCTACAATATCTTCTTTCACTTGAACAGAACGGCCTACCATTGCTTTGAGAGCAGTATAGTTTATGTTTTCCGTATCGAAAGATAATAATTCTGTTAAATGTTCGGGAGTGCTGATTAGACCATGTTTCAGCATTTCGGCGTAACCGGAGAAGAAATTATGGGAATCGAGACTGCGTAAGAATTCGGTTTCCAACAATACGCTGGCGGCAGGTGCAAAAACTCCGATTTCGTTTTTCAATCCGTTGAAATTAATACCTGTTTTTCCGCCTACCGATGCATCTACCATAGCAAGCAAGGTCGTGGGGATATTGATATAAGCTATTCCTCGCTTAAAGGTGGAAGCGGCAAAACCGCCGAGGTCGGTTACCATACCGCCGCCCAAATTTATTAATAGTGAGTGGCGGGTAGCTCCTTGCTCGCTTAAAGCCTGCCACACCGAAGCCAGCGTTTCCAGATTCTTATGCATATCTTCTGCTCCGATAATGATTTCGGCAGCATCTTGCAGTGCGGGAATACTTTGCAGTTGCGGCAAACAAAGACGGTGGGTATGTTCGTCGGTAAGGATGAAGAGCTTATCGTGAGGACACTTCTCAATGGCATGCGTCAGACTGCTTTCGAGTTTTTCGCAAAGGATTACTTCTTGTTTACTCATGAGAAAATTGCTGATTTATGATTTATTGCGGGACAAAGATAATTCTTTCGACAATAAATGCTACCTTTGTCTCACGAAAATAAATCTGAAACCATAATTCTGAAATCCAAATGAAAGCTTTACTTCCCGTATATTGTCGTCCGCTTGGATATTGTATAATTGCGCTCGCTTTGTTTCTACCGTTCTTAATGGTGATGATGGGCAGGGTAACGGATGCTAATTTGTTGTTTTATAAGGAATGTTCCAAACTTTTGATGATGTTGGGGGCATTGATGATAATATTCGCTTTGACAAAAAATGAATGTAAAGAGGTGGAGGCAATACGTAACAAAGCTACGCGGAACGCTATGTTCTTGACGGTGTTTTTCATCTTTGGTAACATGCTCTATCGTGTGGCACAAGGTGATTTAATGTCTGTAGACTCCTCTTCTTTCTTGATATTCCTGATTATAAATGTTCTTTGTCTTGAATTTGGTATAAAGAAAGCGACTGTTGACCGGTTATTTAAGCGGAATAATCGATAATTAAATAAAATCAATCTGTTAGGCATTAAACCTTTTGTCCGTAAGTTTGTCAAATGAAGCAGTTACAAATAAACATTGTTGATCATTTAGAAGACAGGGCATGAAAAGAATTATCACCGGAGCAATGTTGTTGCTGGCAACGGCATTATCCGCTTTTTCACAAACAAAAAACATTACCGTCTCCGGTCGTGTGGTTGAGGATACGAACGAACCTGCGGTACAAGCTACTATTCAGTTACTTTCATTGCCGGACAGCGCCTATGCTGCCGGTGTCGCTACTACAGGAAATGGCTATTTTACCTTGCCGAAGGTGAATGCCGGGAAGTATGTATTGAAAGTTTCCTATATCGGTTTTAAGAATAAATTTATCCCTTTGCATCTGTATGCCAATGTACTGAATAAGAATGTCGGTACGGTAACGCTCGAAACGGATGCCATTATGCTCGCTGAAGCCGTGATAACCGCCGAAGCGCCGCAAGTACAAGTGGTGGAAGATACATTAATGTATAATTCTACCGCTTACCGTACTCCGGAAGGCGCGATGCTGGAAGAATTGGTGAAGAAACTTCCCGGTGCCGAAATTGATGACGACGGTAATGTGAAGATTAATGGTAAGGAGTTGAAGAAAATTATGGTAGATGGCAAAGAATTCTTTGGCGGTGATGTAAAAACCGGATTGAAGAATTTGCCCGTCGATATGATTGATAAACTGAAAACCTACGATAAGAAATCAGACCTGGCACGTATCACCGGTATAGACGACGGTGAAGAGGAAACGGTGCTTGACCTCACTGTGAAGAAAGGCATGAACAGGGGCTGGTTTGGTAATGCGGATGTTGCTTATGGTACGGAAGACCGCTATATGGCTCGTATGATGGTGAATCATTTTGTGGATAAAACGCAGTTCTCCTTGATCGGTTCGGCGAATAATGTCAATGACCAAGGCTTCTCGGGCGGTGGCGGTGGTCCGCGTTGGCGCAGAAATAACGGTTTGGTGGCTACTAAAACGTTGGGTGCGAATTTCGCTACGGAAACATCCAAACTGGAAGTTGGCGGCAGCGCCCGATATAATTATAGAGGCGCGGATATTATCAGTACCAACTCTTCCGAACGTTTCCTGCAGAACGGAAACTCGTATTCAAACTCCAATTCCGTCAATAGGAACAAGAATATAGACTTTAATGCTGATTTCCGTTTGGAGTGGAAGCCGGATTCAATGACCAATATTATTTTCCGTCCGAACTTCTCTTATGGTAAAACGAATAATGCTTCCGGATCGGAGTCGGGAACATTCAATATCGATCCGTATAGTTTGGTTGCCAACCCGAACGATTTCCTCAATTTCGACCAGATGACAGATGATCCTTTGGAAGATATTCGTGTCAATGCTACGAACGACGCTTCTTTAAGTAAAAGTAAGAGTATCTCTACAGCGGCTACTTTGCAGCTGAACAGGAAACTTAATGACAGAGGACGTAATGTTACTTTTCGCGGACGTTTTGGTTACGGGGATAACGATAATGACCAATATACGCAGTCAGAAACTCGTTACTATCAGATATTGAATGCATTGGGAGGTGACTCCATCCTGTATCGTAACCAATACATTACGACTCCCACCCGCAATTATAATTATAGCGCCCAAATTACATACAGCGAGCCGATTGCACGGGCTACTTTTTTACAGTTCAGTTATCAGTTCCAGTATAAGTATAGTGAGAGCGATAAGACTACATTTGATATGTTGAGCTTTCCCGAATGGGATATCAACGGACCATTACCTGCAGGGTATGAAACGCATCCGGTGGATAGTTTGGGCAAATATGCAGAGTATAGGTACTATAATCATGATGCGTCTGTATCGTTGCGTTTCATCCGTGAAAAGTATCAGTTGAGCGCGGGAATGTCTTTCCAGCCGCAACATTCGGTACTGTCCTACAAACGTGGTGATTATATGATTGATACGACACGTAACGTATTTAACTTTGCTCCGAATATTGATTTTCGCTACCGTTTCTCCAAAGTGAGCCAGTTACGTTTCATGTATCGTGGGCGTAGCAGTCAGCCGAGTATGGAGAACTTATTGCCGATTGCCGATAATTCAAATCCACTGAATATCAAAGTGGGTAATCCCGGCCTGAAACCTGCGTTTACGCATAATATGCGTTTGTTTTATAATACATATAACGCAGAACTGCAGCGTGGTATGATGACACATGTCAGCTTCTCGACGACTCAGAATAGTATCAGCAACAGTACGATATATAATGAGCAAACCGGTGGGCGAACTACCACTCCGAAGAATATCAACGGTAATTGGAACGCTTTCGGCATGTTTGGATTCAATACGGCATTGAAGAATAAGAAGTTTACGATAAATTCTTTCTCGAATATCAATTATGCCAATAATGTAGCTTTCCTATACAATAAGGATACAAAGGTGGATGATAAGAATACCACTACCGGATTAACGCTGAGTGAACGGTTGAACGGAGCTTATCGTAACGATTGGTTTGAATTTGGACTGAACGGTTCTATTTCTTATACGGCCGAGCGCAGCAAATTGCGTCCGGAGAATAATCAGGAACCTTATACCTTCTCTTACGGTGCTTTGACTAATATAACGATGCCCTGGAAGATGACGCTTTCTACCAATATTACCAATCAGAGCCGTCGCGGCTATACGGATAGCAGCATGAACCGTAACGAATTGATTTGGAATGCCCAACTTTCGCAGTCTTTCCTGAAAGGTGCGGCTACTGTAAGTTTTGAGATGTACGATATACTGAAACAGCAGAGTAATATCAGTCGTTCGTTGACGGCAGATGCACGTTCGGTATCTTCTTATAACGGTATCAATAGCTATTGTATGCTGCACTTTATTTATCGCTTGAATATCTTTGGCAGTAAGGCTGCTCGCGAAAGCATGCAGGGGCGCAGAGGGTTTGGCGGCCCTGGCGGCCATCCGGGAGGACATCGGGGCGGATTTGGCGGTGGGCGTCGTCCGTTTTAATGTTAATCAATGTAATAGGTCGTAAAAATCCCTTTGTTTTTTATACATTTGTTTTACTCTTTATGACAAATGTATGTTTGATTGGAACCTCATAGCCAGCCTGATTGCCACAGTAGCATTTGATATAATCTATTTTGGTGCAATTATCGGAACAATTACGGTCATTATCCTCGACAACCGAAATCCGGTAAAGACGATGGCGTGGATATTGATATTAATGTTTCTGCCATTAGCGGGGCTTGTGCTTTACTTCTTCTTCGGTCGTAGTCAACGGCGTGTACGTGTCATCGGGAAGAAGAGCTACAACCGTTTGCTGAAGAAGCCGATGGCGGAATATCTTGCCCAGAATTCGTGTGTACTTCCGATGAATTACAGCCGTCTCATCGCCCTGTTCCGTAATACTAACCAAGCATTTCCTTTTGACGGAAACCGTGTGGAAGTCTATACGAGGGGGCTTTCCATGCTCCAATCCTTGTTGAGCGAGTTGCAGAAGGCTACGAAACATATCCACATGGAGTTCTATATTTTTGAGGATGATGCCATCGGGCGTATGGTGCGAGATGTGTTGGTAGATAAGGCAAGACAGGGGGTAGAGGTACGTGTTATTTATGATGATGTGGGATGCTGGCATGTTCCCCACCGTTTTTATGATCAGATGCGTGAGGCGGGCGTGGAAGTGCGTAGCTTTTTGAAGGTTCGTTTTCCATTGTTTACCAGTAAGGTGAACTATCGTAATCACCGTAAGATTGCGGTTATTGACGGACGTATCGGATTTGTCGGCGGAATGAATTTGGCAGAGCGTTATATGCGCGGATTCTCTTGGGGTATCTGGCGTGATACTCATATTTTGCTGGATGGTAAAGCTGTGCACGGCTTGCAGACGGCGTTTTTGCTCGACTGGTATTTTGTAGATCGTACTTTGATAACGTCCGCCCGCTATTTTCCGAAAGTCGATAATTGCGGAACCTCGTTGGCGCAGATTGTAACAAGTGAACCGATAGGCCCTTGGAAAGAGATTATGCAGGGACTTGTCATGGCGATAACCGGTGCACGAAAATATTTCTACATACAAACTCCTTATTTCCTGCCGACGGAGGCCGTTGCCGTAGCAATGCAGACAGCGGCTTTAGCAGGAGTTGATGTGCGTTTGATGCTCCCTTACCGTGCAGATAACAGGCTGACGCATTTAGGCTCTTGTTCTTATTTGGCAGAAGCATTACGGGCGGGAGTGAAAGTTTATTTCTACAAAAAAGGATTTCTGCACTCCAAATTGATGGTTTCGGATGATGAATTATCTACTGTAGGCTCTACAAATGTGGACTTCCGTAGTTTTGAACATAACTTTGAAGTGAATGCATTTATATACGATACTGAAACGGCTCTCCAGATGCGTGAGATATTTCTGCAGGATCAACGGGAGTGTGTACAAGTATTCTCCAAGAACTGGGAAAAACGACCGTGGTATCGTAAGGCGGCAGAGAGTGTGGTGCGTTTGCTGGCACCACTTTTATAGTTGAAAGTTGAGAGTTTGCCACACAGTGAAACTTTCACCTTTCAGCTATCAACTTTCAATTTAAAAAAGGAGAAGTTTACGCTACCGTATACTCTTCTTTCTACAAAATGAGGATGGCTTTCAAAATTATTGCTTTTTCCATGTTCCAGAACAAACAGACCGTCTTCTTTTAAAAGGTTATTTTCAAAAATCAGGTCAGGTAGAGTTTCAAGTCCTTTTAGCTCGTAAGGCGGGTCGGCAAAGATGAAGTCGAACTGCTCTCGGCCGCCTCGTATGTATTTGAATACATCACCGCGGACGGGTAGACATTTGTCGGTTTTCAGTTCTTGCATCACTTTACAGATAAAGGCGTAATGGTCACGGTCTCTTTCTATACTGATAACCTGGTCGCAACCTCTGGACACAAGTTCTATGCTGATACTGCCTGTACCGGCAAACAGGTCAAGGGCACGCACACCCTCCTCAAAGTCGAGATAGTTGGATAGTACGTTGAACAGGTTTTCTTTGGCAAAATCCGTAGTCGGGCGTGCTTTGAATGTATGAGGCACATCAAAGCGTCTTCTTTTATATATTCCGCTGATTACTCGCATAGGTTAATGGCTTGCAGGTCAAGATTAGTGGCAGGGTTCATGATGAATACCTGTCGGATGAATTTTCTCAGTTCGGGCAGCAGTTGCTCTTTGTCGGACAGTTCGCCGGTAAGGTGAAGTTCGTCGCGTTCCTGTTCCATGCCGAGTTGTTTCCATATATAGAGGATGTAGTAGATACGGTCGTTGGCTTCCTTGCACGCAAAAGCGTTGGCGAATGTCAACCGGCCACGTTCGTAGGTGTATATGTCTACTGCTTCTTTACGTAGATGTACATACATTTTCCGGCAGTTACCCAGCCGGCTTTTAGTCGCAAAGTATTCTATAAACGGACTTGCTTGAGAATAGAAACGGATGTTCGGATATTGTTCCCGTAAAAGTGAACAAGTACTTTTATCCATACCGAACAGTACGACTATATTGTTTTTGTGCAGAATATTATATTGCACCAGTTCGTTTTCCTGCTTGGGGTGATTATGATAGAATACGGTTTCTACCTGTTCATCCTCAAAAAACTCTAAAGGAATGAATGTGAAGCGCTTGTTTGCCATGAGCACATTGACACGGCGGAAAGCGAAGTTCAGCCATTCCACTTCCCGGAAAGTTTGTTTCAGGTTGGCGGTTAGAGATAAAGAATCGTCTACCTCACGCTCATAGAAAGAAACTTCACCGTCGCCGAGAGGGTTGAATATAGAAAAAGAAAATCCATCCGTACTGAGACGGATGGATAAGGTATATTGTTCCGATTTACTAAAATCAGTTGTTTCTATCATACGTATTGTCGGTAGATTATTCCCAGTTACCGGCGTTGTTGTTAGCTGTTTCCAAGCTACCGATCATCAAACCTGAGTATTTACCCAACTTAGTTTGAAGGTCTTTCAAGTTAGCGATTTCCTGCTTGTCCAAACCATTCAGATATACATCGTACGGAGTCTTAACCTCGAGCAGACAGAAAGGAGCACCTGATTTGGCTGTATCGTTGCGGATAGCCATTTCAAACTGCGCACCGTTTCCGAAAGGAACATATCTCATAGAATCTGCGTTGAAGCCTTTCGGGAAGATAGTATCCAATACGGCTACCCACATGGTATCACGTTTGAAGTTTTCCAATCCCCATTTCTTTACTTCTGAATAGTTACCGGTCTTCTTGGCTTTATTGATGATGTTGATAGCTTTCTTTTCAGTCAAACCGTCTTCCAACTGTTTGTCATCCAATTCTCCTTGTTTGAAGATGAACGGAAGTTTCTGATTCTTTACGAAGTCAATCAGCGTATCGAAGCTGGCGGTATATTGTTGGTCGTGCAAACCACGATATTCCAACTGTGCTTTACGGATGTCGATCAGACGTGCGATAACTGCTGCGTCTCTGTGCTTTTTGGCTTCTTCAAAGTTTATAGGACCCATGATACTGGCATAGCAGATATAAACTAAGACCAGAGCACATAAGCCTAAAACGATATTAAATACTGTTTTCATGATAAATATGTTTTTTAGTTGTTATATTCGCACCGCAAAAATAAAAGAAATAAATTTAAAAACGATAGTTCCCGTTACTTTTTTCTATTACAAAAATGATAAATAACTATTTAGAAAGGCAAATTAAGGAAAATTTTCCTTATCAACCAACTTCGGAGCAGGAAATTGCAATAAAATCTTTGTCGGAGTTCCTTTTGTCGCTACGCAGCGAGGCGGTTTTTCTGCTTCGTGGTTATGCCGGAACGGGTAAAACGTCGTTGGTAGGCGCTTTGGTCAAGACGTTGGATAAGTTGCAGCAAAAGGTGATATTGCTGGCTCCGACGGGGCGGGCAGCGAAAGTATTTTCTGCTTATGCGGGACATCCGGCGTTTACAATTCATAAAAAAATATATAGACAGCAATCATTCTCTAACGAGACAAGTAATTTTTCTGTGAACGATAATTTGACAATTCACACGTTATATATTGTGGATGAGGCGTCGATGATTTCCAATGAAGGCCTGTCGGGAACTTCATTCGGAACGGGACGTTTGCTGGATGATTTGGTACAGTTTGTTTATTCCGGTACGGGGTGCCGTCTTTTACTGATGGGCGATACGGCGCAGCTTCCGCCGGTAGGAGAGGAACAAAGTCCTGCACTTTTTGCCGATGCTTTGAAAGGATATGGGCTGGAAGTACAGGAAGTGGATTTAACTCAAGTCGTCCGTCAGGAACAGCAATCGGGTATATTGTGGAATGCAACCCGTTTACGGCAACTGATAGCCGAAGATACTTGTGAAGCGTTACCGAAAATAAAGATAACGGGCTTTGCGGACATAAAGGCATTACCCGGTAATGAGTTGATAGATAGGCTTGAAACATGCTATGACCATGACGGATTGGATGAAACCATTGTGATATGCCGTTCCAATAAACGGGCGAATATTTATAATAACGGTATTCGTGCCCAGATTCTTTGGAGGGAGGATGAACTGAATACGGGAGACTTGCTGATGGTTGCGAAAAATAATTATTTTTGGACGGAACAGCTTCAAACGGATATGTTGCGCAATGGCGAGAAGAAAGAAGCTGTTGCGCAAATTCCCGATTTCATAGCCAATGGTGAAACCGCCATAGTACGCCGAGTACGCCGCACCCGTGAGTTGTATGGTTTTCGCTTTGCCGATGTGACTTTGGCATTTCCTGATTATAATGATTTTGAGTTAGAGGTGAATCTCTTGCTGGATACTTTGCATAGCGATGCCCCCGCGTTGCCTAAAGCAGATAACGACAGGCTTTTCTATACTGTTCTGGAGGACTATGCTGATATAACGACGAAACGTGAACGGATGAAAAAGATGAAAGCCGATCCTTTCTATAACGCTTTGCAGGTGAAGTACGCTTATGCCGTGACTTGCCATAAAGCGCAGGGCGGGCAGTGGAAGAACGTTTTTCTCGATCAGGGGTATATGACGGACGAGTATCTGACACCCGATTATTTCCGTTGGCTGTATACAGCCTTTACCCGTGCTACGGGGACGTTATATTTAGTAAATTATCCGCAGGAACAGATTGGATAAATAAAAGAAACCCCGTCTTGGCAAAGGAAGCCGAGACGGGGTTTCTACTTTATGGTGATTGGAATAATCGTTTAGATATTTGCCAGTTCTATCACTTTCTCAACTGCTGCATTCAGCCCGTCGGGGTTCTTACCGCCGGCAGTTGCAAAGTGAGGTTGACCGCCACCGCCGCCTTGTATCAGTTTGGCTGCTTCTTTCACCAGATTACCGGCTTTCAGGCCACCGGCCACCAAATTGTCGCTCAGCATTACTGTCAACATCGGTTTCCCTTCAAATACTGTTCCTGCAACGAAGAAGAGGTTTTCTGTAATTTCCCCGCGCAGTTGGAAAGCGATATTCTTGACTGCATCGGCAGGTATCATGGCTGCACAGAATTTGATTACTTTCACACCGTTTATTTCCTGAATGTTCTGTAAAAGTTTCTCTTTCAGTTGCGCTTCTTTCTCTTTCATAAAGTCTTCCACCTGTTTCTTCAAACCTGCATTCTCCTCGATGTATTTGCGGATTGCGCCGGACAAGTCGGGAGCGTTGTTGAAGAGCGCTTTCAAATCGCGCATGGTATCCTGGAACGTATCGAGCATTTCTTCTACACGGGCTCCGGTATAGGCTTCGATACGGCGGACACCGGCTGCAACGGAACTTTCGGATACGATCTTTATCATTCCGATGTTTCCGGTAGCGGCTACGTGCGTACCGCCACAGAATTCGATGGAAGAACCGAATTGGATAACGCGTACATGGTCACCGTACTTCTCACCGAATAAAGCGATAGCTCCCAGTTCCTTGGCTTCTTCAATAGGAATGTTGCGATATTCTTTCAAAGGAATATTGGCGCGTATCTTGGCATTTACAATATGCTCTACCCGGCGGATTTCTTCGTCCGTTACTTTCTGGAAGTGAGAGAAGTCGAAACGTAAGGATTCCGGGCTGACCAAAGAACCTTTCTGTTCAACGTGCTCGCCCAGCACTTCGCGCAACGCTGCATCCAGCAAGTGAGTGGCAGAGTGGTTGGCGGCGCAAGCGGCGCGTTTGTCCGTGTCTACACATGCCATGAGCGGAGCTTCCAAATGTTCGGGAAGCTTCTTGGTAATATGGATAGGAAGATTGTTTTCCTTCTTTGTGTCAATGACTTCAATTGTTTCGAATTCGTTCACCAATACACCGGTATCACCTACCTGACCGCCGCTTTCGGCATAGAACGGGGTTTTGCCCAGTACAATCTGGTACAATGTCTGGTTTTTCTGCTTTATCTGTCGGTAACGCAGAATGGATGTTTCGTATTCCGTATAGTCGTAGCCTACGAATTCGGTTGTACCTTCCTGCAATGTAATCCAGTCTCCGGTTTCCACGGCTGCTGCGTTACGTGCGCGTTGCTTTTGCTGCTGCATCTCGGCGTCAAATTCTTTGATGTCGGCTGTCATACCGTTTTCGCGGAGAATAAGCTCCGTAAGGTCGAGCGGGAAACCGAATGTATCATAAAGCGTAAAGGCGTCTTTACCGCTGATTTCAGTCTTACCGGCTGCTTTGGCATCCGCCATGGTCTTATCCAGCAGACGTATGCCGGTTTCCAAAGTACGAAGGAAAGAATCTTCTTCTTCTTTGATAACTTTGGCTATCAGTTCTTTTTGTGCGTTCAGTTCAGGATATGCACCACCCATATTTTCAATCAGTACAGGCAGTAACTTGTACATGAACGCCTGTTTCTGCCCGAGGAATGTGTAACCGTAACGCACCGCACGGCGAAGAATACGTCGGATTACATAACCGGCCTTGGTATTGCTCGGCAACTGGCCGTCAGTAATAGAGAAGGCAATCGTACGGATATGGTCGGCGATTACGCGCATGGCGATATCCTGTTGCTCATTTTTGCCGTATGCGGTTCCTGACATGTCGCCGATTGCTTTCAACATTGGTTGGAAAACATCGGTGTCATAGTTGGAAGTCTTGCCTTGCAATGTACGTACCAGACGCTCGAAGCCCATACCTGTATCGATAACCTTGGCGGGAAGTCCTTCAAGGCTGCCGTCCGCTTTACGGTTGAACTGCATGAATACGAGGTTCCAGATTTCGATAACTTGCGGATGGTCTTTGTTCACCAATTGCGATCCGGGAACTTTGGCTTTCTCTTCTTCCGAACGTGAATCCACATGGATTTCGGAACACGGACCGCAAGGGCCTGTATCACCCATTTCCCAGAAGTTATCATGCTTATTTCCATTGAGGATATGGTCTTTCGGCAAGAATTGTTCCCAGTAAGAAGCGGCCTCGTTGTCACGCTCCAGACCTTCTTCGGGACTGCCTTCGAACACGGTTGCATAGAGGTCTTTCGGATCCAGCTTCAGCACGTCTACCAGATACTCCCATGCCCAGGAGATAGCTTCTTTCTTGAAGTAATCGCCAAAAGACCAGTTACCCAACATCTCGAACATGGTGTGGTGATAAGTGTCATGACCCACTTCTTCCAAGTCATTGTGTTTTCCGCTGACACGAAGACATTTTTGCGAGTCCGCCACTCTTCTATATTTCGCCGGGTGATTCCCCAAAATAATATCTTTAAACTGGTTCATACCCGCGTTGGTAAACATCAGCGTGGGATCGTCTTTAATCACCATTGGAGCCGAAGGCACAATTTGGTGACCTTTACTTTCGAAGAAACTCTTGAATGAGTCTCTGATTTCATTTGCAGTCAACATACTTCTTATTTCTGATTTATGATTTCTGATTTATTGCTTGTGATTTATGACTTACACATTCTATGACTCACCTTCCGATAAATCATAAATCGTCGGTCATAAATCTTATAATTCTTGAAAAAACTGTGCAAAGATAGCTTGTTTTTCGTATTTTTGTCGCATTGATAATGAAATATTTACTCTCAATGCGCAAAGTTTACTACATTTATAATCCGCGGACACAGACTTACGACCGAATTTATCCTACCGTCCGGCAACGGGCGTTGAGTATATTGCGCAGGCTGTTTTTCGGTATGGGGTTGGGAGCCGGCAGTTTCATCATATTATTGCTGATTTTCGGTTCACCTTCCGAGAAAGAACTGCGGAAAGAAAACAGCCGGCTTCAGGCGCAGTATAATGTCCTTTCACGAAGAATGGACGAGGCGATGGGAGTATTGCAGGATGTACAGCAACGTGACGACAACTTATATCGCGTCATTTTCCAGGCCGACCCTGTTCCGTCGGCTATCCGTAAGGCGGGGTACGGCGGTACAAACCGTTACGAACATCTGATGGATATGGCTAATTCGGATTTGGTGGTAAACACTACTCAGAAGATGGATATGCTCACGAAGCAGCTTTATATCCAATCCCGTTCGTTTGACGACGTGGTGGAGATGTGCAAGAACCATGATGAAATGTTACGTTGCATACCTGCCATTCAGCCGATTTCCAATAAGGATTTGCGTAAGACGGCTTCCGGTTATGGCACGCGTATCGACCCTATCTACGGAACTACCAAATTTCATGCGGGTATGGACTTCTCGGCTCATCCGGGGACGGAGGTATACGCCACTGGCGATGGTAAGGTGGTAAAAATGGGATGGGAAACCGGTTACGGCAATATTATTATCGTTGACCACGGCTTCGGTTATCAGACTTGGTACGCTCACTTGCAAGGTTTCCGTACGCAACTCGGTAAGCGGGTGGTACGAGGTGAGGTTATCGGTGAAGTAGGCAGTACGGGCAAGAGTACAGGTCCTCACTTGCATTACGAAGTGCATGTAAAAGGACAGGTAGTAAATCCGGTTAACTATTACTTTATGGATTTGAGCGCCGAAGATTACGACCGTATGATACAGATTGCGGCCAATCACGGTAAGGTGCTTGATTAATGGATTGTATAACGACTGATTGATAGTATTGTCATGCTGAATACCGATAAAGAACTGAAACTGTATTACTCCATTGGCGAGGTTGCCAAAATGTTTGACGTCAACGAATCGCTGCTTCGTTTCTGGGAGAAGGAATTTCCGCAACTCAATCCCAAGAAGGGCGGGCGGGGGATACGCCAATACCGTAAGGAAGATATTGAGACTGTGAAGTTGATTTATCACCTGGTTAAGGAGCGTGGGATGACGTTACCCGGCGCACGCCAGCGGATGAAAGACAATAAAGAAGCCACTCTCCGGAATTTTGAAATCGTAGAGCGGCTTAAAAGTATCCGTGAAGAACTTATCGGTATGAAAGAATCACTCGATGCCTTTACCTATGAAGATGTAGAGGCATTGAAAGAGAATCTTATCAAAGAGAATCTTTAAAGGATTATCCCTCTATTCTCGTTACCTGCTTGATATTCTGTATCAGTTTCAAGTTGTCGCAGATGCTGCGCACATCGTCCACGTCATGTACGTAAAGCTGTATCTTGCCTTCAAAAATGCCGTCGGTCGTTTCAATCGTCAGCTTGCGGATATTAACGTTCAGTTGGCGGGAGATGACCTGTGTAACTTCGTTCAGCAGTCCCATGCTATCGATACCTTTCAGATAAATCGTCACAAGGAATGACAGCTCTTTGTGAGTATCCCATTCGGTTGCGATGATGCGGTTGCCGTAACTGCTCTTGAGGCGTGCGGCTACCGGACATTGGCGCTTGTGAATGATTATCCGGTTCTGCTCGTCTATATATCCCAGTACATCGTCGCCGGGAATGGGATGACAGCAATCCGCCATGATATAGTTCTTCTGGATGGTTTCCTCCGTAAGTTTCAATATCTGTTTGGTATTGATTTTTTCTTGCGGAGCTTTATCTTCGGACGGCTGCTCCTTTGTGTCTTTGTTATCTTTGTTACCGAAGGAGAAAGTCAGGAACTTCTTCCAGTTGGTACTCTGCTTTTCTTTGAAGGCGTTTCTGTCAGCATCGCCCAATACGAGCTTTTTGCCGCCGACGGCAACGAACAGTTCGTCGCGGGTATGGAAATTGTGCAGACGGGTGAGCTTGTCTAAAGCTGCATCATCCATGCGTATATCCTCATTCTTGAAGAAGTCGGCAAGCATTATTTCACCCTCTTTCTGATGAGCTTTCGCTTCCTTGCGCAGGATGGATGCAATCTTGGCGCGGGCACGGGCGGTAGTGGCATAAGCTTCCCATTCCGGTTGTACGCGCTGCGATTTGGAGGTCAGAATCTCCACCTGGTCGCCGCTCTGCAACTTATGGCTGAGAGGAACGAGTTTGTGGTTTACTTTCGCGCCGATGCAGTGGCTGCCGATGTCTGTGTGCAGGGAAAAAGCGAAATCCAATGCTGTCGAGTTCTGCGGCATGGTCTTGATTTCGCCTTTCGGAGTAAATACGAAAATTTCCGAAGCAAACAGATTCAGCTTGATGGTATCCAGAAAATCAATGGCGTCCGGTTGGGGGTCGTCGAGTATCTCCTTGATGGTACGCAACCATTTATCCAGCTCGCCCTCATCCTCACTGCCACCGCCTTCTTTGTATTTCCAATGGGCGGCGAAGCCTTGCTCCGCAACGTCGTTCATACGCTCGCTGCGAATCTGGACTTCAATCCATTGTCCGTTATTCCCCATAAGGGTGACGTGCAAGGCCTGATAACCATTGGCTTTCGGGTGGCTCACCCAGTCGCGCAGACGGTCGGGATGCGGTTTGTATATTTTGGATATGGACACGTATATGTCGAAGCAGTCGTTCAGCTCCTCTTCCATATTGCGGGGTTCGAAGATGATGCGTACGGCCAGCAGGTCATAGATTTCCTCGAACGGCACGTGCTTGGTCTGCATCTTGTTCCAAATAGAGTAAATGGATTTTACGCGGGCGAGAATGCGGTATTTCAATCCCATCTTATCCAGTTGGGCACGTATCGGAGCGGTGAATTCTTTGAATACCTTGTCGCGCTCTACGGCTGTTGCCGCCAGTTTTTCTTCAATTTCGCGGTATTCTTCCGGATGTTCGTACCTGAAACTCAGGTTTTCCAACTCCGTCTTTATCTTGTATAAGCCTAACCGGTTGGCCAGCGGCGCATAGATATACAAGGTTTCACCGGCTATCTTGAACTGCTTGTTGGGCAGCATGGAACCGAGCGTACGCATATTATGCAGCCGGTCGGCTATTTTGATAAGGATAACGCGAATGTCATCGGACATAGTGAGCAGCAACTTCTTGAAGTTCTCTGCTTGCGCCGAGGCGCGGTCACCGAAGATACCGCCTGAGATTTTGGTCAGCCCGTCTACGATTTGGGCAATCTTAGGGCCGAAAATGTTTTCAATATCTTCAACCGTGTAATCGGTGTCTTCCACTACGTCGTGCAATAGGGCGGAGCAAATGGAAGTCGACCCCAAACCTATCTCATTGCACACAATCTTGGCAACGGCGATGGGGTGCATGATATAAGGCTCGCCCGAACGGCGTTTGATTCCTTTATGCGCCTGATTGGCAAAATTGAATGCTTTGGTTATTATTTCGACACGCTTGCGGTGCTTGGTTGCCAAATAGTCGTTCAACAGTTCCTGGAATGCCTGTTCAATCATTTCTTCTTCGGCTTTCTCTTTCTCCTTCTGGCTTACACTCTCTTCCATATACTGTTTCTCCTTTCTTCTTCACTTTTTGCAAAAATAAGCAATTTTCAACACCGGACAAGCATTTATGTCTTTATTTGTAAATCTTCAGTCTCTTTCCTGCGTTAATTTTTGTGCTTCTCAATCCATTCCAGCTTTTTATCTGATTGACGGTGACGCCATATTTACGGGCGATAGTCGACAGGGTTTCTCCGTTGCGTATCCTGTGGTAGGTTACATCGCCTTGTGAAGAACTTTTTCCTTTGCTGCCGCGTGCTTTGCTGCGGGTATCGGCCACGGAAACGGTTCTGCGGTTTTTAAACAACTCTGCGCTGCGATGGGTATAAATCGTGTCTTGTTTGTCAATAAAAGTACTAATGGAGTTTATCGGTAAACGGAGTGTCTGAGGTTTGCTGTCTCCCGGGATGATATTCTTTTTGTACTGGGGATTCAGGCTCTTGAGCTCATCCATTCCGATGCCGCAAACATCCGCGATTTGCTCAAAGTGCAGGTTGCGGTTCACCTGTACGGTATCTGTGGCGTCCGGAATATTGGTCTCCATCGGGCAGATATTGTGCTTGCAGTAATACGTCATTACGTAGTTGGCGGCTATAAAGGCAGGTACGTATCCCCGTGTCTCTTTGGGCAGGTAATTGTATATTTCCCAATAATCCGTTTTGCCGCCCGCGCGACGGATGGCTTTGTTGATTGTTCCGGGACCGCAGTTGTAAGCGGCGATTACCAGATTCCAGTCCTGATAAATGGCGTACATATCCTTCAGATAACGTGCGGCGGCCCAGGTCGCTTTAATCGGATCGCGGCGCTCGTCCACAAGGCTGTTGCTTTCCAGACCGTATATCTTGCCCGTGTTCAGCATGAACTGCCATAAGCCGGAGGCTCCTGCACGGGATACGGCCGAGGGGTTGAGAGCCGACTCGATAATCGGCAGATACTTGAGCTCCAGCGGCAGACCGTATGTATCGAGCGCTTCTTCAAAAATAGGCATATAGAAATTGCAGGCGCTCAGCATGAAAGCCACCTGGTTGCGGAGGCGTCCGGCGTACATGTCGATGAATTTGCGAACAATCTCGTTGTAAGGCATCTCCATGACGGTCGGCATACGTGAAAGCCGGTCGATATATACAGAGTCGCTGAATTCCGGATTGACGGTAGAAGTGCTGCAATCCTTTCCCAAATCTATATAGTTTTTTGCTTTCCAGTCGTTGAGCAGGCTGTCTACGGGGTAAGTCATGCTCTTGGGCAGGTCGATGACTTCCCGGCGTTCCGTTCCGTTTTCACGGATGATGACGTCTACGCTTTCCTGGGCATACGCTTGCGGAGCCGCAAGCAATACACTGAACAGCAATGAGGAACCTATGATTATTCTTTTCATGTATGTAGGTTTATTTGTCATGGATAAATCTGTTTTATTTGTTTTTAAAATCGGAAACTGCATTGCAATCCTACGGAACGGTTGGACGGGTTGCTTATCTGATTATTGATGACAGTCGGCTCCACCTTCATACTGAGGTCGGGAGTGATGTCGAAATTGGACAGCTCGGCGTCCACATAGGCGTCGATGACGGATAGCAGATATACTCCGATAAAGGCGAAGATACTTAAATCCCGGTATCTGCGATAGGTGTCTTTTCGTTTGCGCAGCAATTCCTTCAGCTGGGTTTCGGAAACCGTGTATCCGGGGGGCAGCAGGTCGGTGATGCTGCTGGACTGCATGTTGCCGTTCATCGCGTCTTTGTATGCGGTGGAGTAGTCCTTATACATTTTTCCGTTCCACGTCAATGCATAGGCGCATCCGGCGAAACCGCCGTAGAATATAGGCAGTTTCCAGTATTTACGGTTGTAGATTTGTCCGCCGCCGGGAATCACGAGCGCCAGCCAGGTTGCCTTCGTAGGGTTGGGAACCCACACCTTTGGGTTGATTTCTCTTTTCAGACTGTCTGTCGGCGCTTCCGGTTCTTCCAAGGCGGGAGCGGAGGTCATTTCCAATAACTTTTTCTTGTTCTCGGCCGCAATGCTGTCGGCGGTGGCGATGCTGTCCGCCGAGGTAACGGCCTGGTGCAGTACCGGTTCGTCCATTGTCAGACCCAGGCTGTCGGACGGTATCCGGGCAGCTTGCCGTATGGCGTTGAGGGAGTCCGCCTGCAGCCTGTGTATCCTTTTGGCAGCGGCGCGCGGACGGTTCTGACCATACATAGCAATCCCTGCCGTCTGCATAAAGCAAAGCAGCAGGGCGATACCGATTTGATATATTCTTCTCTTCTTCGTCATTTATTTTTCAGCGTATCGAGAATACCGATGATACGTTCCAATTCTTCTTCGTTACCGAACGGGATACTGATTTTTCCTTTCCCTTTTTCGGAGCAGGTCAGTTGTACTTTGGTGCTGAAGAAGCTGGAAAGCTGCTGCTTCAGCATATTGAACTCTTCGGGCAGTTTGGCGCGTTTGGGAGCAATCTTACGACCGCCGCTTTTCACGGTTTCCCCTTCGTTCAATGATTTCACGATTTCCTCTACCTTGCGCACGGAATATCCTTGCTCGAGTATCTCCTCGAAAATCTTCACTTGCAGTTTGGGGTCGCCCAACGTTATCAAGGCACGGGCGTGTCCCATGTCTATCTGCTTGTTTTGCAGTCCCATCTGGATGGGAGCCGGCAGTTTCAGCAGGCGCAGGTAGTTGGCGATGGTGGTACGTTTCTTTCCTATGCGTTCGCTGAGGCGTTCCTGGGTCAGTCCGTATTGTTCCAGCAGGTGTTGATAGGCCAGCGCTATTTCCACGGAGTTCAGGTCTTCGCGCTGTATGTTTTCGATGAGCGCCATTTCCATGACATTTTCATCGTCGGCCGTACGGATGTAGGCGGGGATGCTTGTCAGTCCGGCTATTTGTGAAGCGCGGAAACGGCGTTCGCCGGCAATAATCTGGTATTCATCATCGGATAGCTTACGCAGGGTGACAGGCTGGATGATACCAATCTCTGCAATAGAATCGGCAAGTTCCTGCAACGCTGTTTGGTCGAACTCGCGGCGGGGCTGATTGGGGTTGACGGCAATCTTCGACAATTCTATTTCATTGATAGAGGAAGAGCCTTCGGTCTGCACCTCGTCCATAGAGAGCAAGGCGTCCAGCCCACGTCCTAATGCATTTCTTTTCTGTACCATCTGTTTATTTACTGTTTTACGATTTACAATTTACTGTTTTGCCATACGGGAGATTACTTCTCGTTGTGGCTGATTAATTCTTTGGCCAGCGCGATGTGGTTTTTGGCTCCGGTGGAGTCTGCGTCGTACAGGATGGTGGGAAGCCCGTAGCTGGGCGCTTCGCTCAGCTTTACGTTGCGCTGGATAACGGTGTTGAACACCAGTTCCTGGAAGTGGCGCTTTACTTCATCGTATATCTGGTTGGCCTGGCGCAGGCGTGAATCATACATGGTCAGCAGGAATCCTTCGATTTCGAGTGCGGGGTTCAGCTTGGACTTGATGATTTTAATGGTGTTCAGCAGTTTGCTGATACCTTCCAGCGCGAAGTATTCGGCCTGTACGGGGATGATAACCGAGTCGGCGGCCGTAAGCGCGTTGATGGTAATCAGCCCCAATGACGGTGAGCAATCTATCAGGATATAATCAAACTCTTCTCTCAGCGGGGCAAGCACTTCTTTCAGTATCTTTTCCCTGTTTTTAAGATTGAGCATTTCTATTTCGGCACCTACCAGATTGATGTGGGAGGAAATAACCTTCAATGTATCAATCTCTGTGTCGTGAATAGCGTCGCGCACATCGGCACGGTCTATAATACATTCATAGATAGTACATTCCGCCTGCTTGATGTCCACGCCCAACCCTGATGAGGCATTTGCCTGGGGGTCTGCGTCCACAACAAGAACTTTCTTTTCAAGCGTGGCGAGAGAAGCTGCGAGGTTAATGGTCGTTGTTGTTTTTCCTACACCACCTTTTTGATTTGCCAAAGCAATTATTTTTCCCATAATTTCAATGTTTATTGGCAGCGAAATAAGTGATAATTCCGAATAGCGCCTACTAAAAAAGAGAAAGATTGCAAAAACGGTTGAAAAGTCGCCTGTTTTGTTAATAACTCCCGGGCGTTTATTTCGGTTCTTCCCTATGAAAGTACGCTGGAGTACTCCTTCTCTGTGTTGGCAGGCAAATATACGTATTTATCTTGAAATGAAGCTGTTTTTTTGTCTCACTTGCGTAAGATTAAGATTTATTTCAATGCGGGCGTTGCGCTGCGACGCGTTTTGTGCCGGCTTGTTTTGATGTACATCCAAACAAGTTTTCACTATAAGCAAATCTTTTTTTCAAGCGTATCAAACCGGATTATCATCGTAGGAAAATACAGGGTCTGTCCGGGCGAAACGCACTGTCTGTCCGAGGTGAACGCATAGTCTGTCCGGGTGCGACAGACGGTGTGTTTCGTATGAAAAAACGGTTTGCATGTAGCCCCTTCACCTTTCACATCCTTTTATTGATGCGGGATAGCGGGTGAAACCGTCTTGCGGGATGGATTAAACCGTCCCGCGAGACAAAAATATCCGTCCCGTGAGACGGATAAATCCATCCCGCGGAACGAAATCATTCATCCCGCGAGACAAATCAGAACGAAACGCTTTAAAGCCGGCCTTCACCCGCTATCCCGCATCAATAAAGGGATGTGAAAGGTGGAGGGGGTATTCTTCTCTTTGATGCGCGTGCGATTACCGGACTAACGCCGATACAAACTCCCATGCGAAGTACCCGCATAAGACGCATTTTACCACCGTGCCGAACAGGAAGCCGAGCAGTGAACCCAATCCGGACTTTAACGCCTGGCGGGTTTCCCTGCCGCCGAAAAGCTCACCGATGAATGCGCCGAGGAACGGGCCGAGGATAATGCCCCAGGGCATGAAGAACAGTCCGATGACGGTTCCTATGAGGCATCCACGTGTTCCCCACCGGGTTCCACCGCTGTATTTGCTGCCCAGCATGGGGACGAGATAGTCGAGTACCTGAACGATGACGACAATCAGCAGCCAGAGCAGTAATTGCGTGGCGGAGAATTGCGCCTTATCGGTGAAGTGCAGCAGCAATAAACCGGCATAGGAGACGGGCGGGCCGGGTATGGCGGGCAGTATGCAGCCGGCCAGTCCTGCTATCAGGCAGAGGATACCCGTTATGATGAGAATGATGTCTGGCATATCTTTTTGAGTGTTGGTGGTTAATATGTGGTTCTCTTTTGCTAAATTTGTAGCAAATTTAAAAAGAAATATGGAAAATCAGAGACCTTTAATATTGATTTCCAATGATGACGGCATCATTGCGAAAGGAATCAGCGAGTTGATAAAGTTTCTCCGTCCGTTGGGCGAGATTGTGGTGATGGCGCCGGATGCGCCGCGTTCGGGCAGTGCGAGCGCGCTGACTGTAACGGAGCCTATCCGTTACCAGTTGCTTCGCAAGGATGTGGGGCTGACGGTTTATAAATGTTCCGGTACGCCTGCCGATTGCGTCAAACTGGCGTTCCATACAGTACTCGACCGTAAGCCCGACCTTGTGGTGGGCGGTATCAACCATGGGGATAACTCCTCTGTCAATGTACATTATTCGGGTACGATGGGCGTGGTTATCGAGGGTTGCCTGAAGGGGGTTCCCTCTATCGGCTTTTCACTGTGCAACCACGAGCCCGACGCCGATTTTGAGCCTGCGGGAACGTATATCCGTGAGATAGCCCGCCGGGTGTTGGAAAAAGGATTGCCGCCGCTGACTTGTCTTAATGTCAACTTCCCCGACACCAAAGAGCTGAAAGGGGTGAAAATCTGCGAACAGGCCAAGGGACAGTGGACCAACGAATGGGAGAACTTTGCCCACCGGGGCGATGCGCATTATTATTGGCTGACCGGAGAATTTGAAGAGGCTGAAAAAGAGAATGAAAAGAGCGACCATTGGGCGCTTCAAAACGGCTATGTGGCAATTACCCCGACTACCGTGGATGTAACCGCATACGGCTTGATAGACGAATTGAAGACCTGGTTCTGACATTTCGTTTGGACACAACTTCAGAGAGTATAAATTGATTTACGGTATTTATGAAGTATTATTTGATTGTCGGCGAAGCTTCCGGTGACCTGCATGCGTCTCACCTGATGAGCGCTTTGAAGGTGGAAGACCCGCAGGCTGAGTTCCGCTTTTTTGGCGGCGACTTGATGGCGGCTGTGGGCGGAACGCCGGTAAAGCATTATAAGGAATTGGCGTATATGGGTTTCGTTCCCGTCTTGTTGCATCTGCGTACTATTTTTGCCAATATGAAGCGGTGCAAAGAAGATATTGCGGCCTGGCAACCGGATGTACTTATTTTGGTGGATTATCCGGGATTCAACCTGAATATCGCCAAGTTTATTCATGCCCATACGCAAATCCCCGTGTATTATTATATCTCTCCCAAAATATGGGCTTGGAAGGAGTACCGCATCGAGAATATCAAGCGGGATGTGGATGAACTGTTCTCCATTCTTCCGTTCGAGGTGGAGTTCTTTGAAGGCAGGCACCATTATCCCATACATTATGTCGGTAATCCGACGATGGATGAGGTGACCGCTTTTCAGGCCGCTTATTCGGAAACTTCGGATGAGTTCCGGCAGGCCAACGGCCTTTCCGCGAAGCCTGTCATTGCGCTGCTCGCGGGAAGCCGCAAGCAGGAGATTAAGGATAATTTGCCGGATATGATTCGGGCTGCCGCTTCATTCCCCGATTATCAGTTGGTGCTGGCAGGGGCTCCGGGCATTTTTCCGGAGTATTACCAAAAGTATATAGGCAACTCGGATGTGAAAATAATCTTTAACCGTACGTTCTCTTTGCTTCGGCATGCGGAAGCGGCACTGGTCACTTCGGGCACCGCAACGCTGGAAACGGCGTTGTTCCGGGTTCCGCAGGCGGTATGCTACCATACGCCGATAGGTAAGGTTATCGCTTTCCTGAAACGGCATATTTTGAAAGTCAGGTACATTTCTTTGGTTAATCTTATCGCGGACCGTGAAGTCGTGAAAGAGCTGGTTGCCGATACCATGACGGTGGAGCGGATACGTGCCGAACTTCAACGTATCTTATATGATGAGGCGTACCGCAGGCGGATGCTTGACGGTTACGAATATATGGCGTCCCGTTTGGGCGAAGCGGGAGCGCCTGCGCACGCAGCCCGTAAGATGGTGGCTTTGCTTAAGAAACGTTTTAAAAAGTAGGATGATATTTAATTTCTTGTTAAAAGGAATAAAGCCGGTGCAGTAAATGCCCGGCTTTTGTATTTTCCATACAGAAATAAACAAAAAGACTTTAATTATGAGAAAGCTACATTGGTTATTTATGGCAGTTTGTTTGGCTGTGATGCCTGTACTGCAATCCTGTGATGATAACGACGGATATTCAATCGGTGATTTCACTCCACCGTTATGGGCTACGGTACGTGTTACCGGAAATGCTTTTTATCTGGACTGTGATGTTTGGGGAACTCTCTGGCCTGTGAATACGGATTTGGGATGGTACGAACCGGTCGACGGAAAGCGCGTGATTACCATGTTTAATCCTTTATCCGACGGGTTTGACGGGTACGACCACGCTGTGAAGCTTTTAAGTTTGCAGGATGTGCTGACGAAGGAAGTCGAAACGCTGACTCCCGAGACCGAGGAAGAGTTCGGTAATGATCCTGTCCTGATATTTAAAGGGGATATCGGTATCAGCGGAGGGTATATGAATATCGTGTTCATGCAGAATCTGCCCTCCAAAACCAAGCATCGTATCAGTCTTGTGCGTCCGCAAGATGATGCGGATTTATATGGAGAGGACGGTTACATACATTTGGAACTCCGCTATAATGACTATGAGGACTTGACGGGGCTGCGCGACTACGGCGCGGTATCGTATAACCTGAACAGTCTTGACGTGACTTCCGAGACAAAAGGCATTAAACTGAAACTTAATTCGGAAGTAAACGGTGAGGTGGAATTGGTATTCGATATTGTAGCTGCCGATGATAATACGAAGGATATACGAAACCTCGACTTATCGAAGATGCGGCTGAAGTAGGAAGGTCGTCGTATTATATGCGTGAAGAATAGGGTGTCTTAAAACCTGTTTGCCGATTTCTTTTTAGGCACGGATTACACGGAAAACACGGATGAACTTGAAAAGAGCCGTGAAATTCGTGTAGTCCGTGCCTAAAAAATATTGGTTTCTTGTTTGTTAAATCATTGTCAGTATATACAGATAGACCACCGCTGCGGGAATGGCCATTAGGGCGCTGTCAAAGCGGTCGAGCATTCCGCCGTGTCCCGGCAGGATGTTTCCGGAATCCTTGATGCCCAGTTGGCGTTTCATCAGCGATTCGGTCAGGTCGCCCCAGGTACCGAAAATAACCACGATGACTGCCAGTCCCGCCCATTGCCACATGGACATGAAAGGGAAAAAACGGGCAAATACAAAGGAAGAGGCGATGGAGAAAACCGCTCCGCCTATGCTGCCTTCCCATGATTTCTTGGGAGAGATGCGCTCGAACAGACGGTGCTTGCCTATTAAAGAACCTACGCAATATGCGCCTGTGTCACTCAGCCAGATAAATACAAAGATGGAAAGCGGCAGGATAGGGTTGTAAGTCACGCTGCTCGTTTCCGGTGAATTCTGGAAAGCGAGTACATTCAGTAACGCGAAAGGCAAGGCTACGTATAGCTGGCTCAATGTGGAATATGCCCAGTTGCCGATGGGATTCTTCTTTTTCAGATATAACTCCGTAATCATCAAATAGAGCAGCAGCCCTAAATAGGGTAAGAATACGCGCGCGTCGATAGCGGACGTACAAAAGCCCATGAGCGCGAGGAACAGATAGGCTCCGCCTAAAGCGGTAATCGTCCTGTTGATACCGACCTCACCGCTTTTGTTTACCAAATGGGCGAACTCATGCACGCTCAATGCGCTGATGATGGTGAACAGAATCCCGAATGAGAGGGGGCTGTAAAGGATACAGCCCACCAATATGACTACAAATAATGCACCTGTAATCGCGCGTTGTATGAAGTTATTTTTCAAAGTGTTCTCGTTTTAATTGTTTGATTCGGCGTGAGCCGTATTGTCGGTTTTGTCTGAAGCCTCTGTGTTACGGCTTTCTTCTTCTTTCACTTCTTTTTCCGCTTCTTTGGCCTTGGCGGCTTCTTGCTCTTCGGCTTCTTTCAGCTCTTTAGAGGTCTTGCCGGCACTGATGATTTCCTCGGAACGGGAAGCCCACGGACGCTTGCCGAAGATTTCTTCCACATCTTCCGCAAAGATAACTTCTTTGTCTATCAACTGTTGAGCCAGCTTGTTGTGGCCGTCCCTGTTGTCGGAAAGTATCTTCTTGGCACGCTCGTACTGCTCGTTGACCATACGCTTTACTTCTTCATCAATCAGTTCGGCGGTCTTTTCGCTGTACGGGCGGTTGAAAGAATACTCTTCGTTATTGTAGTAGCAGAGATTAGGCAATTTGTCGCTCATGCCTAAATAGGCAATCATGCCGTAAGCCTGCTTGGTTACACGCTCCAGGTCGTTCATGGCGCCGGTAGAGATTCTTCCGATGAACAAATCTTCGGCAGCGCGTCCTCCCAAAGTGGCGCACATTTCGTCCAGCATCTGCTCCTTGGTGGTAATCTGTCGCTCTTCGGGCAAGTACCAGGCAGCGCCCAGGGCGCGTCCACGCGGAACGATTGTTACTTTAATCAGCGGATTGGCGTATTCCAACAGCCATGAGATGCTGGCGTGTCCGGCTTCGTGTATGGCGATGGAACGGCGTTCCTCTTCTGTCGTAATTTTGGTTTTCTTTTCCAATCCGCCTACGATACGGTCTACGGCATCCAGGAAGTCCTGCTTTTCTACAAACTTCTTTCCGTGACGGGCGGCAATCAGGGCGGCTTCGTTGCAGACATTGGCGATATCGGCACCGGAGAAACCCGGAGTTTGGCGGGCCAGTAATTCCACGTCCACCGTATTGTCTATCTTAATGGGGCGCAGATGTACGCCGAATACTTCTTTACGCTCGTTCAAGTCCGGTAAATCAACGTGTATCTGGCGGTCGAAACGTCCGGCGCGCAGTAATGCTTTGTCCAAGACATCCACACGGTTGGTTGCGGCGAGAATGATGACACCGCTGTTGGAACCGAAACCGTCCATTTCGGTCAGCAATTGGTTCAATGTGTTTTCGCGTTCATCGTTACCGCCCATAGCGGCCGCTTTGGCACGGGCACGTCCCACTGCATCGATTTCGTCGATGAATACGATGCAGGGAGCTTTTTCTTTGGCTTGGCGGAACAGGTCGCGGACGCGGGAAGCGCCTACGCCGACAAACATTTCCACGAAGTCGGAACCTGCCAATGAGAAGAACGGTACGTTGGCTTCTCCGGCTACCGCCTTTGCCAGCAACGTCTTACCTGTTCCCGGAGGGCCTACGAGCAATGCGCCCTTGGGTATCTTGCCTCCCAGGTCTGTATATTTCTGCGGTTCTCTCAGGAATTCCACGATTTCCTCTACTTCCTGTTTGGCTTCGGCAAGTCCGGCTACATCCTTGAAGGTTACCTTTACGGGAGAGTTCTTTTCAAACAGTTGCGCTTTGGATTTGCCGACACTGAAGATGCCGCTACCGCCGCCCATGCCACCACCGCCACTCCAGCGACGGGACAGGAATATCCAGAAGCCGATAAGGAATGCGAACGGCAGTATCTGCCAGAGGATTGCACCGAAGTAGTTACGCTTCTTTTCGTAGTTGATGGAGCCGTCGAAACGGGTCTCGTCTTTTTCTTTCTGCAGGAAGTCACCCAGGCTTTCGCGCGAGGGGGCTTCTGTCGTAATCAGAGGATTCTTGCCTACACGGCTGGAATCGGCTTTGAATACATTGGGCACATATTGGGGCTTGACGTATGCCTCTACGGAGTTATCGTCATAACCGGTCACTTTGCTTATATAGCCGTTGCGTACATATTCCTGAAATTCGTCGTAGGGGATGTTTTTGCTGGCTGTACCGCTTTCGTTGGTGAGATACAGTCCCAGTAACATCATGGCTATAATCATATACAACCAGTTCAGGTTGAACTTGGGCATATTGGTTTTAGAGGGCTTTTTATTGGTGTTATTGTCCATAAGTCTAAATTAATCGAGGTCGGGGATTTGAGTTAGTTTGGCATCTGCCCATAGGTGTTCCAGATTGTAGAAGTCACGCGCTTCCGGCAGAAAGACGTGAACCAATACATCGGAATAGTCCATGGCTACCCATTCGGCGTTACGTAAACCGTCTACCGCAAAAGGCTTGCTGTTCGCTCCTTTACGGGTGAAGTCTTTTACAGAGTCTACAATGGCGCTTACTTGGCTTGGAGAGTTTCCTTGACAGATGACGAAATAATTACATATAGTATCGTCTATTTGGGTAAGGTCTGCTATGACGATTTTTTTTCCTTTTTTATCTTGAATACCTTCTGTTATTTGTTGAATTAGTTTTTTAGCTTCGTTCATTACACATTATTAATATTAAACAGGTGACAAATATACGTTGATTTATCATATCAAACACGCAAAAGAGAAAAAGTCTTTCATTTTTTGTTTTTTTTTAGGTATATAATTCTTTGTGTCATGGTATCTTATCAGATTTTAATGAAAAAAATAACGGAAAATGTTTTGGTTTATGGAAAACTTTGTATCTTTGCACCGCAAAACAGAAATGCGATGCTCAATTGGGCTATGGTGTAATGGTAACACTACAGATTCTGGTCCTGTCATTCCTGGTTCGAATCCAGGTAGCCCAACCATAAGACATATATTTAAAGCTAAAGAACCCACTAAAATCATAATTTAGTGGGTTTTTTTATTAGGCAAAAAAGAGTAAATTTGCAACAACTCAAACAATACTAATTATGGCAAAAGAATTATCGCTGAAATACGGCTGTAACCCTAATCAAAAGCCGGCCCGCATTTTTATGCAGGAGGGGGAGTTGCCTATCGAAGTCCTGAACGGACGTCCGGGGTATATCAACTTTATGGATGCCTTGAACGGTTGGCAATTGGTGAAGGAATTGAAAGAGGCTACTGGAATGCCGGCCGCCACTTCATTCAAACATGTGAGCCCGGCAGGAGCCGCTATCGGGCTGGAGCTGGACGAAACGCTGAAAAAGATTTACTTTGTTGATAACCTGCCGCTTTCACCGCTTGCCAATGCCTATGTACGTGCCCGTGGTGCCGACCGTATGTCTTCTTATGGCGATTTTATCGCCTTGAGTGATGTATGTGACGAGGCTACCGCCCGTTTCATCAATCGTGAGGTTTCAGACGGGGTGATTGCTCCGGGCTATACCGATGAGGCGCTCGAAATATTGAGAAACAAGCGTAAAGGTACTTATAATGTAATCAAGATTGATCCGGCTTATAAACCGGCTCCGATTGAACATAAAGATGTGTTCGGAGTTACTTTTGAACAAGGGCGCAATGAGATTAAGCTGAATGGCGAGGAGTTGTTTGCTGATATTCCTACCCGGAATAAGAATTTCTCCGAAGCCGCCAAGCGTGATTTGATGATAGCGCTTATTACCCTGAAGTATACCCAGTCTAATTCCGTATGTTATGTGAAAGACGGCCAGGCAATCGGTATCGGCGCCGGTCAGCAAAGCCGTATTCATTGTACCCGTTTGGCAGGAAATAAAGCTGATATATGGTACTTGCGCCAACATCCGAAAGTGCTGAATCTGCCTTGGGTGGAGAAGATACGCCGTGCCGACCGTGACAATACGATTGACGTTTACATCAGTGACGATTATGATGATGTATTGGCTGACGGCGTTTGGCAGCAATTCTTTACGGAGAAGCCGGAGGTGCTGACCCGTGAGGAGAAACGTGCCTGGCTGGATACTTTAAGAGGGGTTGCACTGGGCTCTGACGCTTTCTTCCCCTTTGGTGATAATATTGAGCGCGCTCACAAGAGTGGCGTGGAGTTTATAGCGCAGGCCGGCGGTTCGGTACGCGATGATCATGTTATCGAGACTTGCGATAAGTATGGTATAGCAATGGCGTTTACGGGTATCCGTCTGTTCCACCATTAAGAGGTGGATGTGCCAAAATAAAATTCACTTACTATTTGTTTCTTTTCAGGCACGGATTACACGGATTTTATGGAAAATACGGATTTCCTTTATCCTTTTCCGTGAAGTCCGTGTAATCCGTGCCTGAAAGAAATTATCGAGTGTATTTTGACGTCCCCTTCTATAAGATTATTACATCTATCCCGGGCTTTAGCTTTTCCTGATTTTGCGGGTCGGCAATTTGTATATCCGTCACTTTTCCTTTACTTCTCTTTATTTGTACAACACAGGGTTTCAGGGCTTTCACCTTTATTTCTCCATTGTCGAAGGTGTCGGGCTTGAAGAAAACAATTTGCAGGATTCCCGATTTCCGATTACTAACGGCTTGTATCTCCATATCGTTCCGTTCAATTTTCAGATGCCGGTGGGAGTATGCTTTCATCTTTTCCGGATGGTTGATTCCCGGTACAACGATATATGCGTAAGATGCATTCCGGGGTGACTTGCCGTGATTAATGCTCAGGTTGAACACAGGTATGCTGATTTCCGTAGCAGGATAATTGAAATTGATTTTTGCCCAGTTGCCTTTTTGCCTGTTCATCCTTAGTTTTACATTATTCTCCTGAAGGAACAGGTAGGCGATGCTGTCATGCCAGATCCATTGCGGAGCTTGCTCAAAAGAAAATTCTCCTTGGGCTGCTTGCCGGAGTGTCTTTCCTGTATTTATCCATGTGTCTCCGTCTAAATGGCATTGATTGAGGGTGGTAACGATGTCTGCCGGGACATCCGAGCCGATGCCGCTACCTAAGCAGACCACTTCGTTGTCGAACATGAACCATGACTTTTGGGCTTTTACGCCATAATCATTCAGCCTGAAGGTCATTACACCGTATTTCCCGTCGGATACTCCGCCTGTGAATGTACAGGTTCCCTTGGTTCCCCAGTCAACAGGGTTGCGTTTTTCTCCTGCGGGCAGAGTGGTTCCCGGTATTCTGTCCCACTCCCAAACGGGGAAGATGTCAACATATTCATTACCATTGACACGAATGTTGGTAGCACCGTCACTCATATAGGTTCCGTATATATTTTCGCCGTTACCGCTTTCGGTCTTGTTGGTGCGTGTTGAGGAGGCGCGTACGGAAAAGTCGTAATTCTGTCGGTTGTGTAACATGTAGTCTGAACAATAATACATTGTATTTCTGTCCGAACGCTGATAAGATGCTTCCCGGGTGAGGAAACGGCGGGCAATGCTCGCATAGTCGTCGGCATGTGCGGCATCGAGCGTCTGTAAGTTTTTAAACAGGACTGCGCAATCTCCGTAATCCAATGTTCCTTTGCGGCTGACACCTCTGCCTGTTACACTGAAGTCCAGATATCTGCTGCGGAATACGTTGAAGTAGGTGTTGCGGATAAAATTGGAAAACAGGCTGAGTTTCTCCGGATTCATGGCATATTTTGTGCCGTTGAGGATATTGCCCATGCGCACTATGTTATCAACAAACACCGTTCCGTATCCGCCGATGTAGAGTTGCGGCCCGTGCTGGTGATAGGACAAGTCTTCCTGTATGCCTTCGTTCGCGATGATTTGTACGGGATAGAATATTTCATCGGCGTTGACGCGTACAATGCTGTCATTTTTCAACAGGCAACCTCTTATTAAATGATGAATGGCAATGTCCATTTTATTGGCGCCGGTCCACTTACGCGGGTCGCTGCGTTCGCCCATTGCTTTTAAGATAGGCGCACTGATTTCGGGCGGGAGCTTCTGTTGTCCTGCATCCATCAGGGCGAGGAGCGAAGCTTGCGTTTGCGGTACGGAAATTTGGTTATACCACCAGTTGAAACAGGTAGGATCTTGTGCTATCCAGTATTGCAGGGCAGCCCTGATTGCATTGTATAATACCTCGTTACCGTAATAGCGGGATTGTTTGTCGGTATATGAAGCGGCTATTGTAACCAACCGCTTCAAGTGGTCTGCCGGTTCCCAGTTGGTACGGAAAAAACAGGTATAATCGAGGTCGTTCCATTTGCCTTCCGGGAGCATGGAGCGTAATAATCTCTCTGTTGCTTGGTCTGTTTGCTGCGGGGTGGATTTGGCATATAGTTCTTCGCGTATCCGGTCGAGAATTTGCTCATATTCGTCCTGCGGGATGCCGGCTTGGCTTTGGCTTCGCTTTCCATTGGCGGGATTATAGTAGGCGGGATAGGAGGATGCCTGACGTTTTATCTCTCCTGCCATTTCCAAGGTAACCACTCCTTTGGCAGCTCGGTTGGTATATATTTCGGCAACGAGGTTGATGCTGTTTTCCGTTCTGCCTTGCGGATGATATACCAGCCGTATGGTTCCTTTCTCACCGGGTTGATAGGATTTTTCAGACCATTCGGACGAGGTGCATCCGCAACCGGTAATGATATTTTTGATAGTGAGAGGTTTGTCGCCGGTGTTTACGAACCGGAAATCATGGCTGACGGTTCCGTCTTGTTCCTGAACGGTTCCCCAATCGAATTTGGTTTCCGAGAATGTGATTTCTTGTGCCGGTAGCAGACTGTTTGCCGTCAGCAGTACGATACCTAAGGTTAGAATTCTTTTCATATTTCAGCAGTGAGATTAGATTTGGATAAAAAAGAGGTTATGCCAAAAGCCTTCATTCTTTTGGCATAACCTCGTATAATTAGGTTCAAAAAATTATTCCGCTTCGTTGATTGAATTGTCAATCACCTTAATTTTCTGTTTAACCAGCTCTATATCGCCTTTCAGTTTCTCAACCTTACGGTTAAGTTCGGTCAGAAGGCTGTTGCCTTTCTTGGAAGAAGCCGTCAGGAAACCCAAATTGTTTTCGTAAGTCTGCAATTCGTTTTTCATGTTTTCGCAGGCACGTACCAGTTTGTCCCGTTCACGGTAGAGGGCTTGCGGGCTGCCTTCCTGAATATTGCTGATAGACGATTTGAAGTTACTCAGCTTCTTGTTGGAA
The DNA here is from genome assembly GCF_015555825.1 of Bacteroides clarus. Taxonomy (NCBI): domain Bacteria; kingdom Pseudomonadati; phylum Bacteroidota; class Bacteroidia; order Bacteroidales; family Bacteroidaceae; genus Bacteroides; species Bacteroides clarus. The sequence goes on from NZ_JADNLF010000007.1 coordinate 89,095, forward strand.
GCGCTGATGTTGAAGCGTTCAAATAGCTTGTCTATCTGGCTGTGATATTGTTTGTAAATCTTGTCTTTTTCTTTAAATGGCACATGCCCTATGCCGTTCCACTCTTTCATGAGTTCGCGAACCTGTTGGGTGGCTTCTTCCACATCCGTCGTTTCATCGATGGCGGTCAGCTTTTCGATAATGGCTTTCTTCTTTTCCAGATTTTCCTGTTCAACGGAACGTTGTGAAGAAGTCGCTTTGTTCTTTTGTTCAAAGAAGTAGTCGCAGGCGGAGATGAACCGCTTCCAAATGGCGTCCGAATATTTCTTGGCAACAGGCCCTACTGTTTTCCACTCTTTCTGGAGTTTGGTCAGTTCGTCCGCTGTCGCTTTCCAGTCGGTACTGTCTTTCAGGGCTTCCGCTTTTTCACATAAGGCGCGCTTCTTTTCAAGGTTCTCGTTCATGCCTTCTTTCAGGGATTTGAAGAATTCGCCTTTCTTCTGGAAGAATTCATCACAGGCTTTGCGGAAACGCTCAAATATCTTCACGTTCATCTTTTGCGGAGCAAAACCGATGGTTTTCCATTTGTTTTGCAAAGCGATAATTTCCTGAGTTTTGTTTTCCCAGGAAGCGAAGTTGGTAAGCTCGCTGTAATCAATGGCCTCGATGATTTCGCAAATTACGGTCTTTTGGTCGAGATTGTGTTGCTCAGTCTCTTTCAAAGCTTCGAAATGTTGCTGGTGACGACGGTTCACGGTAGTAGAGGCTGCTTTGAAGCGTGCCCATATTTCGTCGCGCAGTTCTTTGGCTACCGGTCCTGTGTCGCGGAATTCCTGATGCAATTTCTGCAATTGATGGAAAGCGGAAACCACATCCGGTTCGTCTGCCAGTTTTTCGGCGGCTTCGCAAAGATGATTCTTTATTTCAAGATTCTTCTTGAAGTCATATTCACGGAATTCGTTATTCAGTTTCAAAAGGTCGTAGAACTTCTCGACATACAGTTGGTAGTTCTTCCACAGTTCGTTAATCTTGGCCTGCGGCACGATTTTAACTTCGTTCCATTGCTGCTGCAACTTTTTGAATTCCGTATAGTTCTTATTGGCGTCTTCCGGAGATTCCACCAACTCTTTCAGTTCCTCGATGATAGAAAGCTTGATTTGCAGGTTGAGTTCTTTCAGTTTCTCCTGTTCTGCATTGAGCGCGCTTCTTTTTTCCTTGATGACGGACATGGTATTTTTGAATTCCTCTTCCAAAGCGTCGGCTTGTGGAACAAACTCTTCAATAGCTCCCCCATTCTCAACGAATTGCTTCTTTGCGGCTTCCTGCTCTGAGTTATGTAGTTTGTAGAAAGCCTGTTTCAAACCGTCTATCTCCGATTTGGCAGCATTCTCCACGTCTGTTGCAATCTCTTTGAGTTTGTTCAGAATTTCTTCTTTAGTGAGCTTTTGAACTGATTCGGCCGGCTTGTCGGTCAAGGTTGCCTCAGCGGGAGTTTCTGTTGTTGCCGGCTCAGAAACCTCTGCTGTTTTCTTGTCTTCTTCTAATTCCACCGGTTTGTCGGGGAGATTAGTGTCATGAGTGTCCGTCATTTGTATTTACTTTTTAGAAACGGGATACCCCGTTCGGGTTACATTAGGTTACAAATTAATGAAATAAAATGATTACTTCATACTTTTTCCCTTAATTTTTTTCAATTTAGCCGTTTCAGGCTAATAGTACGGTGATGCCCATATACATCATCATGCCGATAATATCGTTGGTGATGGATATAAACGGACCTGTGGCGATGGCCGGGTCTACTTTCAGCTTTTCGAGTGTCATGGGTACTAACGTTCCGAATATGGAAGCGAACATGACAACGGCAAACAGGCTGATAGATACGGAGTAGGTAACTGTGGCCGTACCGCCGAACCGTACAAAATTATATATGTATACCAATAAGGATATGATAGTCGCGTTGATTACCGCTACCACGGATTCCTTGGCAATTTGCTTGAATGTATCTTTTGCGTCCAGAGAACTATTGGCAAGGCCCTGCACGATGATTGCGGAAGACTGGGTTCCCACGTTTCCGCCCGTGCCGCCGATTAACGGAATGTACAGCGCCATTTCGGGGTGTGCGGCGAAAGTCGCGTCGAAATTGCCTAATATCATGGAGTTACCGATACCGCCCAACATACCGATAAGCAGCCACGGCAAGCGTGCGGAAGTCTGGCGCATGACATTGTCGTCCGTTTCCACGTCCTGTGACAAACCGGATGCCAATTGGTAGTCGCGCTCCGATTGTTCGCGAACCTCATCCATGACGTCGTCCACAGTGATTTGCCCTACCAGGCGGCCTATACTGTCGACGACGGGCACTGCCACCAAGTCGTATTTCTCGATAATCTGTACCACTTCGTCCGTGGGAGTGTCTACATGGACGGAAATGGGGTCTTTCCTCATCACATGTTTCACTTTGGAAACGGAGGGAGAGGTAATCATCTTCTTCAACGGGAATACGCCTTGCAGGCGTTCGTCATCATCAATGACGTATACGTAGTAGATTTCGTCCAGCTGTTCGGCTTGCAGACGCATTTCTTTCAGACATTCCGGCATACTCCAGTTCTCGTTGACGGTTACCATTTCCGTACCCATCAAACCGCCGGCGGTGTCTTCATCGTATTTCAACAGGTCTACGATGTCTCCGGCCTGCTCTATATCTTCAATATGCGAGAGGACTTCTTCCTTTTTCTCCTCGTCGAGGTCGCGCATCAGGTCTACGGCATCGTCCGTATCCATATAGTCCACAAACCGTTTGGCAATGGTTTCCGAAGGCAGAAGCTCCAGGAATTCCTTTCGGACATCTTCGTCCATTTCTACCAATACGTCGGCGGCTGTTTCGTTGTCGAGAAGACGATAAACGAAGCGCGCCTCTTCGGGCGCGAGGTCATTACACAGTTCGGCAATGTCTGCCGGATGCAGGTCGATAAGAAGCGCCTTGACGTTTTCCGCGTCTTTCTGCTCTATAAAGCTTTTGACTTTATCTATGTATTCTTCGTTTATTTCCATAACTCATTGTATATCGCCTAAGGCTGAAAGCCGTTAAATGCTCGTTTGTCTGTTTCTTCTTTCATTTCTTTCAAGGCTGTTCCCACCCGGTTGGTCAACTCTATAAACTCTTGTACGGACAGTTGTTCGGGACGCTTATTGAAGAGGATGTCTTCGGTCAGCGGACATTCTTTGCCGAGTATCGGTTTTATGGAATTGCGCAAGGTTTTCCGGCGTTGGTTGAATGTGGTTTTTACCACCTGCTTGAATAACTTTTCGTCGCATCCCAATTGTCGCGTGTCATTGCGAGTCATACGGATAACGGCGCTTTTCACTTTAGGGGGAGGGTTGAATACGTGCTCGCTTACGGTGAAGAGGTACTCCACGCGATACCAGGCTTGTATCAGTACGCTCAGAATACCGTACGTCTTGCTGCCCGGACCGGCGGCGATGCGCTCGGCGACCTCTTTCTGTATCATGCCCGTGCAGCATGGTATCAGGTCCTTGTTGTCCAGCATTTTAAAGAAAATCTGGCTGGATATGTTATAGGGATAATTACCCGTCAGTACGAATGGCTGTCCGTCGAACAGGCGTTGCAGGTTCATTTTCAGGAAATCGTCCTCTATGATATTATCTTCCAATCGCGGGTAAGCTTCCCGCAGATAGGCTACCGATTCGTAATCCACTTCCACAACTTTCACTGTGCGCTCTTTGGGTAAAAGAAATTGTGTCAGTACCCCCATACCCGGTCCCACTTCCAGTATCGGGAGTTTGGGACAGGCGTCTACGGTGTCGGCGATGTCCTGCGCTACTTTCAGGTCTTTCAGAAAGTGCTGGCCGAGAAACTTTTTAGGTTTAACTAATCTCATGTATCAACTAAATCGTTACTTTTGCGGTTCAAAGGTAATCCTTTTCGGCGAATTACGAGTTACAAATCACAAATTACGACGCGTGCCGGATGAATTTTAAGGTAAAACGATGAATAAGATAATAAAAAAGACATTGAAAATCGTGTTGCCCGTTCTTTTGGGCGGTTTTATCCTGTATTGGGTGTATCGTGATTTTGATTTTGAACGTGCCAAAGAATTGCTTTTGCATGGTACGAATTGGGGATGGATGCTGTTCTCACTGTTCTTCGGCGTGATGAGCCATGTGTTTCGAGGGTGGCGCTGGCGACAGACGCTGGAACCGTTGGGGGCTTACCCCAAGAGGAGCGATTGCGTGGATGCCATATTCATTTCCTATGCTACCAATTTGATATTGCCCCGTGTGGGTGAAGTGTCGCGTTGCGGTATTCTGGCTAAGTATGATGATGTATCGTTTTCCAAATCTTTGGGGACTGTGGTAACCGAGCGTTTGGTGGATACCTTGTGCATCCTTTTGATTACGGGACTTACTTTTCTGGTTCAGATGCCCGTGTTTCTCCGCTTCTTTCAGGAAACGGGTACAAAAATCCCTTCACTGATGCACCTGCTGACATCGCCTTGGTTTTATGTGTCCCTGTTCTGTGTTATCGGCGTGCTGGTGCTTATGTATTATCTGATGCGGATGCTTTCTTTCTTTGAGAAAGTGAAGGGAGTCGTGCTGAATGTGTGCGAGGGGGTGATGTCGCTTCGTAATGTGAGGAATATCCCCTTGTTTATTCTCTATACGTTACTTATATGGGGATGTTACTTCTATCATTTCTATCTGACTTTCTATTGCTTCTCTTTTACGGAACATCTTAGTTTTCAGGCCGCAATGGTGATGTTTGTAGGCGGAACGTTTGCTGTAATCGTTCCTACGCCCAATGGGGCGGGCCCTTGGCATTTTGCCGTTATCACCATGATGATGCTTTACGGCGTGAACGCTACGGATGCCGGTGCTTTTGCACTGATAGTACATGGTATTCAAACCTTGCTGGTTGTACTGCTCGGTATTTATGGCGGACTGCACGTTTCGTTGGTGAACCGTGCAAAATGAATCAATTAATTTTATACTTTTGCAAAAGTATAAACACATAAATAGCACAGATGTCTGATACTTTATCATCTGCGTTTGCAGATACGAAACCGCATTATAATATCCTCGACGGACTGCGTGGGGTGGCGGCGCTGACAGTTGTATGTTTCCACTTGTTTGAGGCTTATGCCACCAGTCATCTGGACCAGAAGATTAACCACGGGTATTTGGCTGTCGATTTTTTCTTTATTTTATCCGGATTCGTCGTTGGTTATGCTTATGATGACCGGTGGAAAACAATGCGTATTACTGATTTCCTTAAACGTCGGTTTATTCGTTTGCATCCTATGGTAGTTCTCGGAGCGGTCATCGGAGCTGTGATGTTTTATTTTCAAGGCTGTTCTGTTTGGGATGTTTCACAGGTATCTGCAATGGCGTTGATACTCGCTACGCTAATGAATGCTTTTCTAATTCCGGCGACTCCCGGTATGGAAATCCGGGGAGTAGGCGAGATGTACCCTCTGAACGGACCCAGCTGGTCTCTGTTTTTTGAATATATGGGTAATATTCTATATGCGTTCTTTCTGCATAAGCTTTCTACAAAAGTCCTTTCCATATTAGTATTGTCGGCGGGTTGCGGACTGGCTGTATTTGCTCTTTGCGGACCGCTTGGCGATATATGTGTGGGCTTTGCTTTGACGGAAGAAAATATAATCGGCGGCTCTTTGCGATTGTTGTTCTCGTTTCCGGCTGGTTTGTTGTTGTCACGCATCTTTAAGCCTGTCAAGGTACGAGGGGCTTTCTGGATAGGGAGTTTCTCTATTGTCATTTTATCGGCGATTCCCAGAATTGGCGGCAGTGAGCATCTATGGATGAATGGTTTGTATGATACTATATGCTTTGCCGTCGCGTTTCCTTTGTTAGTCTGTCTTGGAGCTTCGGGAAAGACTACGGATAAAGTCACGACCCGGGTTTGTAAGTTTCTGGGAGATATATCATATCCGTTGTACATGGTGCACTATCCTTTTATCTATCTGTATTATGCTTGGGTTAAGAATGAACACCTTACATTTACGCAGTCTCTGCCGGGTGCGGTAGCGCTTGTGGCGGGTTCTGTCGTGTTGGCTTACTTATGCTTGAAATTGTATGATGAACCGGTACGCAGATGGCTTGCCAAGCATCTTTTGCATGCATACGGCTCAAGAAGTAACAGAAATGACGGATAAGAAAGATTTTTATGTTCTTATTATTTGCTGTTAGGAATAAATAATTACTTTTGCGCATAGAAAGTAAACTGTTTATGAAAAACACAATCAATTCTTTGATAGTAGCCGCTGCATTGTCGGCATTATCGGTTTTTGCTGATGCACAGTCTTTTCAACGAATATTGGAACGCCCTGTCAATATAGTCCGGTCGGAATGGGAGTATGATAATGACGGGAATCAGGAACTGAATTATTACAACGAAGATTATTGTAACTATTATCTTTATAGGGTTAATGATGACTCCTATAATTTGAGACCCGGCAAGAACACCGTTTTTAAGAGAATGAAAGATGCACAGTACAATAACCTATTTAACAGAGCCACTACTTACATGTTTTTTCGTGGAAGTTTTCCAAAGGACTTCAATATAAATACGCCTTATGCGTTTCCTGTAAAGAATGGCATGCAAACCGCTTGGAAAACGGACAGGCGCGAATCTGTCAGAACCTTGCAATTTCGCATGTTGCCGGGTGATACTGTCTATGCCACCCGTAGCGGAATCGTGTGTCGTACGATGTTGCCTCGCCAGTTGCTGATATGCCATGCCGACTATACTTTTGCAGCCTATCTGGCTATGAATGAGAATTTTGTTTCTCCCGGTGAGGAGGTGCGTACGGGACAACCGGTCGGGATAGCCGGTCCTACGGGAGTTTCTATCTCCTTTTTCTTCCTTGATAAAAATAAATTCAGCGGATTGGAAGCCGCCGGATATGTCTATTCACACTTTACGCCGGTATTCCGTACTGCGGAAGGCGATGTAAAGCCTGTGGAGAGGAAGATGTATAATGCGCTTGTCGATGATGAACTCATTATGCTGGATATGAGCAAGCGTGAACAAAAGAAGTATTTAAAAAGTAAAAAATGAAATGAGACTTTCACTATTCCTTTATTTGGTGTTTGCCTCATATTGCGGGGCTGTCGCGCAAAATTTACAGATAAGATATGGGGGAGATCCCCTTTCGGAAAAAGATAGGATTTGGATAGAACGTTTTTTGACATCCGAAATAGAATTCTATGCACGGTTTGGCTTGAAAGATACTACTAACTTGAAGTTGACCGTCTTTGAGAAAAAGCAGGATGCTTGGTATTATTTGGACAGCATAAAAGTAGCCTTGCCATCTCTGCATGCCGGCGGACTGTATATCCCCGGTAAGAAAGAGGCGATTATCTTAGGACGTGAAAAATGGCGGGAACGGAGCTCAAAGATAATTATTCATGAATTGACGCATCATTTAAGCCGTCAGACCATGAAAAGACTGCCGGGATGGCTTAACGAAGGCCTATCCAAATATTTTGAAAATTGTGAGTTGGGTAAGAAAGGGCTTAAGCACACGCTTGGAGATTACGAGCGGGGACGGATACGTACCATGTACATGTTAGGTGAAGTGGATTTGAAATCGTTTATCGACAATACCAACGGTGATTTTCGTAAGAAACTGCTTACGGATGAATCTTATGCCTACGTTCTTTCCCACGCGCTTGTTACGTTCGGACTTGAAGTGGCTGAAAAAGAGTTTATGGAGAACTTTATAGCCTTATTGAATAAAAAGATGACAGGCGTTCGTTATTCCCAACTGATAGACGCCGTTTATCCCGGCGGCTTCATGCAATTTGAGCGTGACTTTACCGATTTTTGCAATTCCGATTAGAGCGATATTGAAAAATTACTCTTATATTTGCGAAAACAACATTTATAATTATGAGTACAATCTTACAGTTGGCTCCACAAAATGTGTGGAAGCATTTCTATTCGCTGACTCAGATACCCCGTCCTTCCGGACATATGGAGAAAATAACTGAGTTCCTGATAAATTTCGGTAAGGGTTTGGGCTTGGAATCGTTTGTTGACGAGGTCGGCAATGTTATTATCCGCAAACCTGCCACTCCGGGTATGGAAAACCGCAAAGGTGTCATTCTGCAGGCACACATGGATATGGTTCCGCAGAAGAACAACGATACAGTTCATGATTTTACCAAAGACCCCATTGAAACTTACATTGACGGTGACTGGGTAAAGGCTAAAGGCACCACGTTGGGTGCGGACGACGGTTTGGGCGTAGCCGCTATTATGGCTGTGCTTGAGGCGAACGACCTGAAGCATGGTCCGTTGGAAGCGTTGATTACCAAAGACGAGGAAACGGGCATGTACGGCGCGTTCGGTTTGAAACCGGGTACGCTGAATGGTGAGATTCTGCTGAATCTTGACTCCGAGGACGAAGGGGAACTTTATATCGGTTGCGCAGGCGGCATCGATATTACAGCTATATTGGAATATAAGGAAGAAACCCCTGCGGCTGATTCCGTAGCCCGTAAGATAACCTTGAAAGGTTTGCGTGGCGGACATTCCGGATTGGAAATCAATCAGGGACGCGGTAATGCCAATAAGTTGCTTGCCCGTATCGTACACGACTTGCTGATCGAGTTCGATTGCCAGTTGTCAGGCTTTGAAGGTGGTAATATGCGTAATGCGATTCCACGTGAGGCGCACGCCGTATTGGTCTTTAATCCCGAAGACATCGAAGGATTAGAAGACTATATCAAGGAATATGAGGCACAGATTAATGAAGAATATACTCCGATCGAAGAAGGTATTACGTTAAAACTGGAGAACGTAGAGTTGCCTGCCGCCATTGTTCCCGAAGAAATCCAGGATAATATGATCAGTGTATTGATGGCCTGTCAGAACGGGGTTATGCGTATGATTCCTACTGTTCCCGACACGGTGGAGACTTCTTCCAATCTGGCCATTGTAACGATTGGAGGCGGTAAGGCTGATGTTCGCATATTGGCTCGCAGCTCTTGCGATACAATGAAAGACTTCTTGGCGGATAGCCTGACAGCATGTTTCTCTATGGCAGGTATGAAGGTAGAGTTGAGCGGCGGTTACTCCGGCTGGCAGCCTAATGTGGATTCCCCGATTCTGCATGCCATGACGTTGTCCTATAAGCGGCAATTCGGTGTGGAACCGGCTGTGAAGGTCATTCATGCCGGTTTGGAGTGTGGTATTATCGGTGCCAATTGCCCGGGACTCGACATGATTTCTTTCGGACCTACGCTGCGTTCACCGCATTCGCCCGATGAACGTGCATATATTCCGTCTGTGACGAAGTTCTATGACTTCCTGGTTGCTACTTTGGAGCAGACTCCGGAAAAGTAATTCTTTTTATATATAATAATGTGAAAGCAGGGTGCCGATGCGCTCTGCTTTTTTATTGCCGCCATTTTTACCTCGGTCTGTCAGAATTGCTTTGCTTTACTGACATTTTGTCCCTGCTTGCCGCCGTAATGTTGCAGGGAATTGATTTAGGTCAAGAAATGTGTTATAAAACATGTTTTTCTATGTGTTTTCACTTGCTATCTTGAACAAAGGCCTTATTTTTGTGTTATAAAACATAGAAACGATAGGATAACAGGTTATTTTTAAGAATAACAAGATTGATTTTAGGAGGATAACAAAATGAAAAAGTTAAGAAAATTATTTAGACGTTTCGGCGAAGCCGATAAGAACATCTGGGGTTATGTAATGCTTTAAGCATTCATCCCCTTTTAAGAGAGAAATTAGTTTTCAGTTTTCAAGATGTTAGTTTAATTTTTTAAGGTTATGAAAAAGAAGATTATGAATTCATTCAGACGTATTCTCGCAGAGGTAGGTCGTAATGAGATGTTGATGATGGGATACACCATCAAGAAATAAAGAGAAAATGTTTTCAGGGTATTAGTTTAATTTTTAAGATTATGGGAAAAAAGATTGTAAACTCTTTCAAAGGTATTCTTGCCAAAGTTGGCGAGAATTGGATTGAAGCGATGAAGTATTATAACTACCCGAGATGAGTGTAGTAATTGATAAGAGACCGGGGGATATGTTCTGAGAACGTATCCCCCGCTTTTTTTATTACCGCAGGTATTTATGTCAGTATATGCTTTGTTTTTTTATTTTTTCTAAAAAGCCGGCACAATGTGGCTATTAATTTGTTATTTTTACAGTGTGCATTCATGTGGCGGAGATATGAATCGTTTGTATAGATGGGCGCCGACATGACATTACGGTTGAAGTATCATTAAAAGGCTTCTAATTGCATATTAAAAGCCTTTCAATATGCAATTAGAAGCCTTTTAATAATAGCTCGTCATAGGTAAGAGGCTGACAGGCCCGATAAGGGAATGAAGATAAACCGTACAAACTGCCGTACCGGAATATGAATGCGGATAGCCGTGCGGATAAGTTTTTATTATTTGATTCCTGATTCGCGTAAAAAACAAAAACTAATAACAATAGAATAGCTATGAAGAAAATCCAAAGATTTTGTACATTGTTTCTGCTGATGATCGGGTTGTGCTTTTCCGCTTTGCATGCTCAGTCTTATGAAAAACTGTGGAAACAGGTAGAGCAAGCTCAAAAGAAGAGTTTGCCGCAAACGGTAGTGAAGCTGACGGGGAAAATTTACCGGAAAGCCGAGCTGGAGAAGAACGCTCCGCAGATGCTCAAGGCATATATCTGTGGGGAGGCCTATCAGGAAAGACTGACTCCGGATAGCCTGTATACTAATTTGAAGAATCTGGAAAGTTGGGCGAAATCGGAGCGAAATCCGGTAAGCAAAGCTATTCTGCATTCATTGCTTGCCCGCGAATATGCGGATTATATGCGGGGTAACCGGCGGCTGTTGTCGGAACGCACGGCTTTGGACGCAGACGAAGCCCCGACAGACATTCGTGAGTGGAGCAATAACCTTTTTGTCGCTAAGGTAGACGAACATAATCTGGCTTCATTGCGGGATTCTGTCCGCTTGCTTGGGGCTTCTTCCAAAGAATACGTGCCTTTTGTCGTGCTGGAAGACGGAAGCCGTTTTTACGGTCACGATATGTATCATCTGCTGGCAGCCCGTGCCATCGATACCTACCGGTTGTTGGACGGCTTTCGGGTGGACTCATTGCAGCTCTCCCGGATTGAGGGTATTTATACAGGTATGATAAATGCTTACCGGCATCGTGCCGGGGCGGAAGATGCGGTGGTGCTGGCAACGCTTGATTATTGGAAATGGAAAGTAACAGGCGGTGGTATAAGCCGTGAGCCCTACGCTACTTATCGCGAGAGGCAAGAGCAACTCAACAAAGAGTATCTTGAAGTTCTGGATAGTCTGATCCGGGAATACGGCACGCGTGAAATCTGTGCGGAAGCCTATATCTGTAAAGCCGACCGACTTCGTGGTTTGGGAGGAACTTATATTGATGAGGCTTTGCAGACCTGTGATGAAGGAGTGAAACGCTACCCTGTTTATAAGCGTATCAATGAACTGCGAAACATACGGGAAAATATTCTGCAGCCCTATCTGGATATTAATACCCAGGGTAGTATTTATCCCGGTGATTCATTGGAACTGAACGTAGCTTATCGTAATCTGAAAGGATTTACGCTGAACCTGTACCGTACGAATCTGTCCGAAGTACCTTGGATGGATACCGGAATAAGCAGGGCGTTCTATCAGAAGCATGCCCGTAAATTGTCCGCAACTCATTTTGAACTGGATGCTCAGGCCGGGAAAGACGAGAGGCGGGGAGAGGCATCGGGCAACCTGCAACGTACGGATTTGAAGTTTTATGTGCCGGATGAACCGGGCGTTTATATATTACAGATTGTACCGGATGTAGCGACTGCCCGTACGGCGGATTCCTTTCTTGTCTCAACCCGTTTCAAGGTATTGACGCTGTCTCTGCCGGATAACAAAATGGAAGTGGTTACGGTGGATAGCCGTAGTGGACAACCCATTTCCGATGCAACGGTCAGCTTCTATTCCACGTACAATGAGAAAGACCGTAAACCGGTGCAGACGGTTACTACCGATGCCGGTGGTAAGGCTGTTGTGGAATGGAATAAAGCCATCCGCAGCTATGTGGCACGTAAAGGGACGGATACGGCCATGATGCCCCAGCATATTTATTTGAACAGATATTACGAGCGCGGTGAGTCGCGTCCGGAAGAACATATCACCCTGCTGACAGACCGCTCTTTGTATCGTCCCGGTCAGACCGTTTATGTCAAGGGTATCGCTTATGAACAGGAAGCGGATAAGGCGCATGTCTTGGCCGGAAAGAGCTATCAGATATGCTTGCTGGACGTAAATAGAAAAGAGCTGGTACAGAAGAATGTCAATACCAACGAATTCGGTTCCTTTACAACGGAATTGGTGCTGCCGACGGTTTGCTTGAATGGCAACTTTACGGTTGGAGTAAAAAATAAGACTTCCGTTTCCGTACGGGTGGAGGATTACAAACGACCTACCTTTGAGATTACTTTTAATCCGTTGAAGGAAGCCTTCTGTTTGGGAGACACGGTAGATGTGACGGGCAATGTCAAGGCATATAACGGTATGGCCATTCAGGATGTGCCGTTGGTATATACCGTTACCCGTCGTAACAATTGGAGATATTGGGGACAAGCTGCCGCGCCGCTTGCCTCGGATACGGTACAACTGGATGCGAAAGGTAACTTCTCCATACCTGTCGTCCTGAAGCCGGGTGCCGATACGGACAGAATGGGCGGGGAACGTTTTTCCTATCAGATAGAAGTGTCGGTAACGGGTGATGCGGGTGAAACGCAGACTTCGCAGTATAACCTGAGTGCAGCCCGCCGAGCCTATTTCTTTATGCCTGATATTAACAGGGAATTATGCAAGGAAGATTCCATATCGGGAAGGCTGGCAGTGATGAATGCCGTGAATGAGACGTTGTCCATGGAAGGTATGTGCCGTCTGTATCCGATTCTCGACTCTAAAACAGGAAAAGTCTCAGACAGGCCGGTTTATGAAAGCACATTTATGTCGGGTGAAACGAAAGACTTCGCCGCTTGGAAACAACTGCCGTCGGGAGAGTATCGTTTTGTCATGTCGATTCGTGACCGTGACGGCAAGGAAGTCAGCAATGCAGATAATATGGTGAATATTGTGTTGTTCTCATTGGCAGATGCGCGTCCGGCTATGTTTATGGAAACCTTCCTCTATGAAAAGAATACTGAGTTCGATGCAACTCATCCGGCACTTTTCTACTTCGGCACTTCCATGCAGGATGCCTATGTCTTGGCAGATGTTTTCGGACAAAAGGGAAGGCTGGAGAGCCGTACCCTGTCATTGAGCGATTCGATTCTCCGTATGGAGTATCCTTATCGCGAAGAGTATGGAGACGGGGTTGCCGTGCAGTTTACCTTTGTAAAGAACGGACAGCTATATACACGTAGGGTGGAATTGCGGAAACGCCTGCCTGAGCGGACGTTGGATATGAAGTGGGAAGTTTTCCGCGACCGTTTGCGTCCGGGACAGGAGGAAGAGTGGAAGCTGGTTATCAAAACTCCGCAAGGGTTTCCTGCCGCAGCCGAGATGCTGGCAATGATGTACGACGCTTCATTAGACCGGATTTATAGCCGCAGCCAGTCGTTAAGCGTTTATTACAACCGGTATATTCCTTATTACTATTGGGATATCAATAATAATAACGGAAAGAGTTACGCTCCTTATTTCCCCACGAAGTCGTGGCGAGTTCCCGTTTGGCATTTTGACTATTTCACTTCGCCCTATAACGGAGTGGCGGAGGTTTTGCAAATTGTCGAAGATAACGCGGCTATCAACGGGGTGACGGTCGTCGGATACGGAGGCGCACGCAGCAAGGCTGCGACGGGCGGGCTGAAGATACGCGGATATAGTCCGCAGAGCAGTAATGCCGCCCTCTCTGCGACAGAAGAAGCCGGACAGGCGGTTGAAGTGAAATATGTTCCGGCACAGGTAGAAGAAGCGGTGACGGATGTTGTTTTTGAATCGGAAACTATTCCTCTTGACGGACAGACGTTACAGCCGGTGGCTGATTTGCGTACTAATTTTGCAGAAACGGCTTTCTTCTATCCCCAACTGCGTACGAATGAACAGGGTGAGATCGCTTTCTCCTTCACTATGCCGCAGAGTTTGACACGTTGGAATTTCCGAGGGTATTCCCATACCCGGGATATGATGACGGGTATGCTTGACGCTACGGCTGTCACCGCCAAAGAGTTTATGCTTACTCCGAATATGCCGCGCTTTGTACGGGTGGGTGATAAGACACGGATAGCTGCCGGTATTGCCAACCTGACAGGGAAGGAGGTAAAAGGCACAGCCGTATTCACCCTTTTCGACCCGATGACGGAGAAGATTATCTCCACCCGGCGTCAGAAGTTCTCGGTGGAGGCCGGAAAGACGGTATCGGTTGATTTCCGGTTTGATGTAACGGAACGTTATGACCTGCTTGGTGTACGTATGGTGGCGGACGGCGGCACGTTCAGTGACGGGGAACAACATCTGTTGCCTGTTTTAAGCAATAAGGAGTATATAACGGAGACGCTTGCCATGCCTGTCCGTGGTGAAGAAACGCGTACTTTCTCGCTGGACAGCTTGTTCAACGGTAACAGCCGTACGGCAACCGACCGTCGCCTGACGGTGGAATTTACAGGTAATCCGGCATGGTATGCCGTACAAGCCCTGCCTGTACTGAGTCGGCCTGCAACCGATAATGCCATTTCCTGGGCAACCGCTTTCTATGCCAACAGTTTGGCGGGCTATATTGCCAATAGCCAGCCGCGCATTAAAGCGGTGTTCGACAACTGGCGTCTGGCGGGTGGGACAAAAGAAACTTTCCTCAGCCAATTGGAGAAAAACCAGGATGTGAAAAACATTCTGTTGGATGAGTCTCCCTGGTTGTTGGAAGCTACTACTGAGGCGGAACAGCAACAACGCATCGCTACCCTGTTCGATGTTAACCAATTAAATTACCGTAATATGTCGTCTTTGCTCAAATTGAAAGAGTTACAGGGGGAGGAAGGCGCATGGAGTTGGTTTGGCGGTATGTCCGGCAACCGTTATGTCACAAGTTATATCACCGGGTTACTTGTCCGCCTTTCTTTACTTACGGATAAGGCACTGCCGGAAGAAGTGGCGGTGATGAAGGATAAGGCTTTTGATTATCTGAATAAGGAAGCTCTGAAAGAATACCGGGATATCCGTAAGGCTGAGAAGAATGGGATTAAGATTACCGTTTTGTCGGATGCCGCTATGGAATATTTGTATCTGGTGGCTCTCGGTTCGGAAAAACTGTCCGGCGAATATGCAAAAGCGTTCGATTACTTCCTTACCAAGCTGGGAGGTAATCTTGAGAACGGTACAATGATTCGTAAAGCGCAGACAGCCGTTATCCTGCAGACGGTGGGACGCAGGACGGAAGCGAATGAGTTTATAGCTTCCATAAAAGAGCATCTTGTACAAACGGATGAAATGGGAGCGCATTTTGCTTTCCATGCCAATCCTTATACTTGGGGGATGATGCCGGTTCCTGCCCATGTGGCCGTCATGACGGCCTTGCGTAAGGCGGGCGGCAATGATGTTTTGATAGAAGAAATGAAGCTTTGGTTGTTGAAACAGAAACAGACGACGGCTTGGAATTCTCCGGTGGCTACCGCCGATGCGGTTTATGCACTGCTTTGCCAGGGTAGCGATTTGCTGGAAAGCGAAGGAGATGTCCGCATCACTTTAGGTAATAAAGTGCTGGAAACGCTTTCTCCGGCAAAGACCGTTGTACCGGGATTGGGATACATCAAGGAAGTCTTCACGCAAGGCAGTCCTGAACTGAAGGCGACATCCGTTACCGTAGAGAAGAGGGATGCGGGTATCGCGTGGGGAGCCGTTTATGCGCAATACTTGTCGCCCATATCCGATGTGAAGCAACAAGGCGGTGAGCTGGATATCGATAAGAAACTCTTTGTAGAGCGTATTTCGGCCGACGGACAGAAATCTCTGCAACCGTTGGCGGATGCCGCACAGCTTTCCGTAGGTGATAAGGTCGTGTCCCGGCTTACTCTCCGCTTGGACCGTGCCATGGACTTTATTCAGTTGAAAGACCAACGTGGCGCCTGCTTCGAACCGGTAAACTCGCTTTCGGGCTATCGTTGGAGCAACGGTTTCGGATATTACGCAGAGGTGGAAGATGCCGGAGCCAATTTCTTCTTCGACCACCTGGGTAAAGGCGTTTATGTACTGGAACATAGCTATCGGGTGGCTCGCGGCGGTACGTACGAAACCGGACTGGCTACCGTGCAGTGTGCTTATGCGCCGGAATATGCTTCACACTCTGCGGGTGGAACTGTTGTAATCAAATAGGGTAGATGGATTTACTTGCTATCGAATGTTTACAGGTTATAAAAAGCGGAAAGAAAATCTGTGTATCTCGCTTAAAAACTTTACATTTGTACGACTAATTTAGAAGCAATATAAATGAGACGTAGTTTTATCATTCTATATGCGCTTGCAGCTACGGCATTAACGGCCGTAGCGCAACCGCGTTTCACCTCTAATACGGAAATGTATGATTTCGGGCAGATTGAATGGAAGCATCCGGTAACGGTGCAATATTCCATTACGAACTCCGGTAACCAGCCTTTGGTGCTTACCGGTGTGGAGCCCGATTGTGCCTGTTCCGTAGCACGGTGGACAAAAACTCCTATCGCTCCGGGTGCAAAGGGAGTGGTCAATGTGACTTTTGACGCAGAGGCTCTGGGGCACTTCAACAAATCCGTAGCCATTTACAGTAATGCGCAACCTCATTTGGTCTACTTGAAGTTCAACGGTGAGGTAGTGCGTGAAATCAAGGATTTTACTAAAACCCATCCGTATCTCATCGGGCAGATACGCATTGATAAGAACAGTCTTGACTTCCCCGATGTGCAGGCCGGTGAAAAGCCTGTTATGCACATAGGAGTCGTGAATCTGTCAGACCGTCCGTACGAACCTGTGCTGATGCATCTACCGCCTTATCTGCAAACGGAAGTGAAACCCAATGTCTTGCAAAAAGGAGAAAAGGGTGTCATCACCGTTACGTTGGACTCCGAACGCTTGACGGACTTCGGACTGACGCAAGCCTCTGTCTATCTGGCACGTTTTGCGGGTGACAAGGTGGGGGATGAAAATGAAATTCCTGTGTCCGCCATTCTTCTGCCGGACTTCTCGGGCATGACCGAGACGGAAAAGGCGAATGCCCCTGCCATAAATCTTTCCATTAAGGATATCGATATGAGTACGGTATTGGCAAAGAAGTCGAAGGCGCGTCAGGACATTATTATAACGAATACAGGCCGTTCTCCTTTGCAAATCAGCAAACTGCAGGTATTCCACCCAGCTGTGGGTGCCAGCTTGAAGAAAAGTGTGCTGCAACCGGGAGAAAGTACCCGTCTCCGTGTAACGGTGGCGAAACGGAATATCGGCAAAAAACGCCGTCATCTGCGCTTACTGATGATTACGAATGATCCGATGCAGCCGAAAGTCGAGATTAATATTAAAGCGAAATAATATAAATCTTACCATGGAACATCCTGAAAATAGCAGAGAATATAAAGGTTTGGTTGTCAATGCAGGCATTGAACAACCGTCGTCCGTCAATCCTTATTTGAAGCGGAAGCCGAAGAAACGCCAGCTTTCCGTTGCCGAGTACGTAGAGGGTATTGTAAAAGGTGATGTTACGATATTAAGTCGGGCTGTGACATTGGTGGAAAGCGTAAAGCCCGAACATCAGGCCATTGCCCAGGAGGTGATAGAAAAGTGCCTGCCATATTCCGGCAACTCTATCCGTATAGGTATCAGCGGTGTACCGGGTGCCGGCAAGAGTACGTCTATCGATGTATTCGGATTGCACGTATTGGAGAAATACGACGGCAAACTGGCGGTATTGGCTATCGACCCCAGCAGCGAGCGCAGCAAAGGCAGTATTTTGGGTGATAAAACCCGTATGGAGAAGCTCTCCGTTCATCCTAAATCTTTTATCCGTCCCAGCCCTTCGGCAGGTTCGCTGGGCGGTGTGGCGCGTAAGACGCGTGAAACGATTGTGCTTTGTGAAGCCGCCGGATTCGATAAGATATTTGTAGAAACAGTGGGTGTGGGACAGAGTGAAACCGCAGTACATTCAATGGTGGATTTCTTCTTGCTTATCCAGCTTGCCGGTACGGGCGATGAGCTGCAAGGCATCAAGCGCGGCATTATGGAGATGGCGGACGGTATCGTCATCAACAAGGCGGATGGGGATAATCTGGAACGTGCCAAGTTGGCCGCCACCCAGTTCCGTAATGCGCTGCATCTTTTCCCGGCTCCGGAGAGCGGCTGGACGCCGCAGGTACTGACCTATTCCGGCTTTTACAACCTCGGGGTACAGGAAGTATGGGATATGGTCTACAAATATATCGATTTTGTGAAAGAGAACGGTTACTTTGAATATCGCCGCAACGAGCAAAGCAAATATTGGATGTACGAAACCATTAATGAACAACTCCGTGACAGTTTCTATCATAATCCAACAATTGAAGCGATGCTGACCGATAAAGAGAGCCAGGTATTAAAAGGTAACCTGACATCCTTTGTCGCTGCCAAGAATTTGCTGGATACTTATTTTACGGAATTAAAGAATTAGTGGGGTCTCAAAGTAGAAGACACTTGCTGTTTGTTCCTTTTTAGGCATGGATTACACGGAAAAGAATCAAGTAAATCTGTGTAATCCGTGCCTGAAAGAAATCCTCAAGCATATTTTGATAACCTCTTGCTCCCTATACCTCTTTTCCTTCTTTCTCAAAGTCCTTGCGCGATTTGCTTTGTGTAACGATATATACACCGAGAAATACCAGCGCAATGGCAATTCCCTTTTCCAGATTGAATACCGCCATACCGATTATGACTGTAACTATTGAAGCTACAATAGGTTGCATGTAGTTGTACATGCTTACTACTGTGGGGCGCAACAGCCTTTGCGCCGTCATAATACATATATAGGCAAAGAAACTGCCGCCTACCACTACATAGCCTACTTGTAACAGTGCCGCAGTAGAGATTTCCGTCCACTGAATGACGGCCACATCGTGATAGGAGAAAGGGATGTAGCACATGGATGCATACACAAACATCCATTTGTTCAGGGTGATGGGAGAATATTTTTGGGACAATCCCTTAAATACGGTCAGGTAGATAGAGAAACTGATTTGGGCGACGAGACACAGTAAGTCGCCTATGATGCTTCCGTTACCGCTGCTTGCATTTTGGCTGCTCATAATAAGTATCAATGCCCCCATTGCCCCTACAAAAATGCCCAGCACTTTTTTATTGGTAACGGGCTCTTTCAGATAAACGGCCGCTACAATCATGGTGACGATAGGAAGGGTGGTAGTTACGATAGAGGCATCGATGGGGGAAGTCATGGACAGTCCGAAGATGTAGACTCCCTGATTGAACACCAATGCAAAAAGAGAGGCGAAGAATATCTTCAACATATCCCGGTGGTCTACCTGCTCACGTTTGCAGAAGAGTGAGAGCAGCCAGAAGCAAGCCGCTGCGCCTACCATGCGGAAAGTAGTGACAGACAAAGCGGAGAACTCAACTAATGCGGATTTGCCGATGGGTGCCATTAGTCCCCATAGAATATTGGCGGTCAGAGCGAAGAGGTGACCTTGTATGTTCTTGTTCATATTGTAAAATATGTATTGGTTGTGGTGAAAAACGCCGCAAAGGTAATTAAATTCTCAATCTCTTTCTTTATATTTGCTACACGAATATAGAGGAATCATGGAAGTACAAGCCAATTACATCAGACGTATCGAGATACACGGACTGTGGCATCGATATAATATAGCTTGGGAGTTGCGTCCCGATGTCAACATTCTTTCCGGTATCAACGGGGTAGGAAAGACTACGATTCTGAACCGTTCGGTGGGTTATCTGGAGCAAACCACCGGAGAAGTGAAGAGTGATGAGAAGAACGGAGTACACGTTTTTTTCGATAATCCGGAAGCGACTTTCATCCCTTATGATGTAATCCGCAGTTACGACCGTCCCCTTATCATGGGAGATTTCACCGCCCGCATGGCAGACCCGAACGTAAAGTCCGAACTGGACTGGCAACTCTATCTGCTCCAACGTCGTTATCTTGATTACCAAGTGAATATCGGTAACAAGATGATTGAACTGTTGAGCGGCGACGAGGAACAGCGGAGTATGGCTCCGGCTCTTTCCGTACCTAAACGGAAGTTCCAGGATATGGTTGACGAACTGTTCAGCTATACCCGCAAGAAGATTGACCGCAAGAGCAATGATATCGTCTTTTTCCAGGATGGAGAACGGTTGCTTCCCTATAAACTCTCATCCGGTGAGAAACAGATGCTGGTAATCCTGCTGACTGTCCTCGTGCGCGACGAAGACCATTGTGTACTCTTTATGGATGAGCCGGAAGCGTCATTGCACATTGAATGGCAGCAAAAGCTTATCGGTATGATACGTGATTTGAATCCGAATGTACAGCTTATCCTCACTACCCATTCGCCTGCCGTTATCATGGAAGGATGGCTGGATGCAGTGACGGAAGTGGAAGATATTTCAACGATTATAAATTAAATGATTCATTAAAATCATCATTCATCACTGTTTTGGCAACATCTTTACGACATAATCTGACTTCCGCTTATCTGGACGCCGCGCATAAATTCTCATCGAAGAGGGGGAGCAGACGCATTGTGGCGTATGTGGAAAGCTATGATGATATAGCTTTTTGGCGTACTCTTTTGGCAGAGTTCGAGAACGAGGAACGCTATTTTCAAGTAATGCTTCCGTCCGCCACTTCATTGGCGAAGGGTAAGAAGATGGTGCTGATGAATACGCTCAATACAACGGAGCTGGGACGCAGCCTGATAGCTTGTGTGGACAGTGACTACGATTTCCTGCTGCAAGGGGCTACCAATGTGTCGCGGAAGATAAACCGCAATCCTTATATTTTCCAGACTTACGGATATGCCATTGAGAACTTCCATTGTTTTGCCGAGAGCCTTCATGAAGTTTGTGTGCAGGCAACGTTGAACGACCGTCATATCCTCGATTTTCCCGCTTTCCTGAAACGCTATTCACAGATAGCCTATCCGTTGTTTCTGTGGAACGTATGGTTTTATCGCCAGCATGATACGCATACCTTCCCTATGTACGATTTTAATGCCTGTGTCCGTTTGCAGGAAATAAGCCTGCGGCATCCTTATAGCGCTTTGGATGCTATGCAGCGTACGGTATCTGCCAAGTTGTCCGAAATGCAAGTCCGTTTTCCGCACTACATAGAGCACGTTGACAAGTTGGGAGAAGAACTGCGTAAATTAGGATTAGTTCCCGACAATACCTATCTCTATATACAGGGACATCACATTATGGACTGTGTGGTGTTGAAGCTGCTGATACCCGTTTGTACCGTACTCCGTCGTGAGCGTGAACAGGAAATTAAACGTCTGGCGGAGCATAACGAACAGTTCCGCAATGAACTGACGGGCTATGAGAACAGCCAGGTCAATGTAGCTGTCATGTTGAAGAAAAACAGCGGTTACAAGAACCTTTATCTCTATCAGTGGTTGAAAGAAGACATCCGGGAGTTCCTCGAACGGGAGAAGCTCTGACCACCTATTATACTTTATATTTAAACATCATGGACATATTAAAGAATATCGACGAATTATTGATTTCCTGGGGAATAGCCCCTTCTCTGGCCGATATGCTCGATCAATTTATAGCTTTTGCGCTTGTGCTTATAGTCGCTTTTCTGGCGGACGCTATTTGCCGGAATATCTTGTTAAAGGTGGTGGCGCATCTGATAAGGAAAACGAAAGCGACATGGGATGATATCGTTTTCGACCGTAAGGTGTTGATTCACCTTAGCCGGATGGTGGCTCCTGTCATCATCTATATCTTTATTCCGGTTGCTTTTGCCGAGACGAGTTCTTCCACTTTGGGATTCATCCAGCGTGTCTGCCTTATCTATATTCTTATCACGTTCCTAAGTTTTATCAATTCGTTCCTGAAAGCGGTTTATACTGTGTACAGCGAGAAAGAACAGCTTCGCGACCGCCCTTTGAAGGGAATGTTGCAGACGGTACAGGTGATTCTCTGGTTTGTGGGCGCTATCATCGTGGTAAGTATTCTGATTGATAAGTCTCCGTTGTCGCTATTGGCAGGACTGGGCGCTTCTGCCGCTATCCTGATGCTGGTATTCAAAGATTCGATTATGGGATTTGTTTCGGGAGTACAGCTATCCGCCAATGATATGCTGAAGGTGGGTGACTGGATTGCGATGCCCAAATACGGCGCCGACGGTACGGTGATAGAAGTCACGCTGAATACGGTAAAGGTGCGTAACTGGGATAATACCATTACTACGATTCCACCCTATCTGCTGGTCAGCGACTCGTTCCAGAACTGGCGCGGTATGCGCGAGAGCGGCGGGCGGCGTGTCAAGCGTTCCATTAACATCGATATGAACAGCGTGAAGTTCTGTACTCCGGAGATGTTGGACAAGTATCGTAAAATTCGTTTGCTGAAGGACTATGTGGAGCATACCGAAGCGGTGATAGAGGAGTACAATAAAGAACATCATATCGATAACTCCATTCTCGTCAACGGTCGTCGCCAAACCAATTTGGGGGTGTTCCGGGCTTATCTGACCGCCTACCTGAAAAGCCTTCCTGATGTAAATCAGGAACTTGTCTGTATGGTGCGCCAACTGCAACCCACAGACCATGGCATTCCTATGGAGCTTTATTTCTTCTGTGCCATCAAGGATTGGATTCCTTATGAGGGGGTACAGGCCGATGTATTCGACCATGTTCTGGCTATCATCCCCGAATTCGATTTACAGGTATTCCAGTCGCCGTCGGGAAGGGACTTCCAACGGGTGCTTTCTTAGCTGTCAAGGATTGGTTGCCGGTAGATTTATTCCTGCTGGTCTTGCTTTTGAAATAGAAGAAACAGCCTGTATCAGAATGAGCTATTATCTTATTCTGATACAGGCTGTTTTTATCTGAATATCCCCTAACCGGATTTCCGTTTAACTAATATACGGTATTTTGCGGATCAAAGTTGGTCCAACCTTTCATCCAGTCGTCGTTGGCGTCTTTAAAAGCTCCGATATAACCGTTATTACCATCGGAGAGGATTGAAGCCGGACAATATTTCTGGCCGGTATTCATCGGGTCGGTCAGGCCTAATTCGGATTCGCTCTTCACTGCATTATTGATGGAATTGGCGTAAGTAGTGCCCAAGGAACCGTCGTTTACAAAGAACTCGTGAGAGAAAGATATACGGCTGCCGTCTGTTATATTTTTGCCGTCGGCGGATAAGTGGTCTTCATAAATTTTGTTACCGTCGGAGCCGATAATATCCATACCTGCGAAGATGATGTTCTTCAATGTGAAGCCGCCCTCTTTGGCATACTTCGGTGTATTGCCTTTTTCGCCATCTATAATCAGGCCGATAGGATAACCTACTGCCAATGAGTTTTCACAATTCAACCTGCTGCTACGGCGGATTTGCATGGCAGATTGGAATTTACCGAGTTTAGAGCCGTTGTTCGGATATACGCTACCGCCGGTGATGTAGTCTGAAGTGTTGGCAAAGTCCGTATTCAAGGCGGTCTTGGGACCGATGAAAGTTATGTTCTTAAAAGTGGCGGTAGTAAATGGGGCCGTTTCCGTACCGCTTGCGTTGTTGTCGCTCTCAAAGCCGTTGGACTGAGATGTATCGGCAATGCGCGGGTCACGGATTGAAAGACAGTATTGTACTGTTCCGCTGAAACCGTTGTCGGTATCGAACTCGTCATCCCAACCTTTGTAGGCCACCAGGTACCGGCAATTTACCGTACCGCCGAACCATTCGTAAGAATCATCGTTGGAATAAGATACTTGTAAGTGGTCGATGGTTGTACCGCTACCGACAGAACCAAAAGTGATTCCGTTGATTTCCTGATCTGTTTTGAACGGATAACCGGCAAATTCCACGCGGATGTATTGATAGATACCGGAATTGTCACTGTCGTTATCACCACCGAAAGTTGTACGCGGACCACCTTCTATTTGTTTGGTTCCCTCATTGTTCTTGGCTTTACCACAAATTATCAGGCCACCCCAGTCACCGGGCTTGCGGTTACCCGGAGCCTCTTCGGAAGTCATTACGATAGGAGCTTCTTTGGTTCCTTTCATTTCTACGTAACCGCCGGGTTCCACTATAAGGGCGGCTTTGGTCTGCTTGTCGCCTTTAATGATTGTACCTGCGGGAATTCTCAGCTTGGCTCCGCTGGCAATGTATACCCAACCTTTCAAGAGGTAAGTTCCTTTTTCCAGTGTTACGTCACCGGTAAATACAAATTCTTGGTCGCCACTACCCAGTTCTGTACCTTTGTTGAATAGAATACCTTCGCTGACGGCTGTCGTTCCGTCGTAAATTACTTTCGGTTCTTCGGTATTGCCATTTCCGGTATTGTCATCATCAGAGCAGGATGTTAATCCGCTTCCCATTACAATGGCTGCGCATATCATACTGGCCCAGCCAAACTTTTTAATTTCCATTTTCATACTTCTTTTTTGTTTTGGATTTCTGTTTCTAATCTGTTAGTCTCTCTTGTATATTTAAAAACTGTAACCGATTGTCAGGTTGTAACTCCGTCCGGGTTTATAACTGCGCGTTATTTCTTCAATGGTACGGGCTTGTCCGTTTACTACTACATCCTCAAACTGTTTGAAGTAATAGCGCTCTGCAAGAAGGTCGCGTATAGCGGCTTTTATTTCCAGATTGCCAAACTTTTTGCTGGCAGAGAGGTCAATGCTGTTACGAGGCATTTCATAGGAGTTGGGAATATTGCGTGCATCACCTTCGGAAGAACTGCCGTAGCGGTTGCCTACACCGATAATGCGTTTACCGATACGATTGTAGAGGATGGCGGCATTCCAGCCTTTCTCTGTGTTGTTATAGAATAATCCTGTGTTGATGAGGTACGGTGATTGCCCTTGCATAGGCCGGTCGATATTGTTAGTTCCCGCCGCAAACTGAACTTTACTTTTGATGAGCGCCCCGTTGAATGAAAGGCTGAAGTTCTTCATACCGATAAAGTCGAGGTTTTTGCGGATATCCACTTCTATACCATAGTTGTCGGCTCCTTTGGCATTAATATAGGAATAAATCGGGTCGGTACCGCCGGACATGGTGTATGTCCATTCAATAGGGTTTTTGAAATGTTTGTAGAATAAGGCCACGGAGATTTGTTCGCCATTGTCGGGATACCATTCGTAACGCAGGTCTACATTTTGTATATAGGCTGCTTTCAAACCGGAGTTACCCATCACGTCACTGCCGAGGTCGAAGTCGTAGTAAACGGAAGTGGAAAGTTCGCGAAATTCCGGACGATTCACGGATTTGCCGTAAGCCAGGCGGAACTGCTGCTTCTCGTTTAGTTTGTATGTGGCATTCAAAGAGGGGAAGAGGTCGTTATAATCGTAGAAAGTACTGCGTTTGCTCTCCTCGTATTGCCGGGTATTCATGATGAGTTCCTGGCGGTTGTGCTCATAACGTACTCCGGCATATAAACTGAAAGCGCCTATGGGGATGTTGATTCCTGCATAACCGGAAATTTGAGTGTTCTTTCCTTCGTAGTTGTTCATGTAGTTCACTTCTTCCTGCATATAGAGTTTGTCGGTTCCGTAATTGGAGTCAATCAGTACGTTATTTACAACGTCAGTGTCGAACTCAAACCGATCCGGCAAAGCGTTATCAGGGTCCCAGCCGTATTGAAACTGACGGGTATTATAGGTACGCGTGCAGTATTCGCCGTACAAACCGGTTTTCAAAGTCGGTTCAATGTTTCCGAACTGGAAATCATGACGGTAGTTTACATTAGCCGACGCGATATGCTCGTCCAGTTTGGTGAACTCACGGCTGATACGATAGATACTCATGGTTTCGTCTGTACGGTCGGTACGCTCGATGAGGCGGCGGTCGGGCAGATTACGGTTGGCATACGCATAACCGATGCTCCAGTCGAGCTTATTGGCATCAAACGTATGTTTGCCGGTAAATTGCGTGTTGTATGTAGTACGGCTGGAATAGTAGTATTCCATATTATTGATATTATCGGGCTGGGCGTTGAATCCGGTACGTTCCGAATAGCGGCCTTTGGCTATTTGATTGAAAATGTTCTTAAATTCATAACGGTGACGGCTGTCTCTCGGCTGAAAGGTGAGATTCAGCATAGCGCCCAGACGCACATCATTACTGTATTGGTTATCTGTTGCTTTGCGTAGGAATACGGTTTTGTCATTGGATGTATCGTACGGACCGTAAAGGGAATTCTCCATATCCAGATACGTTTTATAAGTATTACTGTAATTTACGGCTGCCAGCATACCATAGGTACGTCCGCTCTCGGTTTCCCATTTATGGTTGTAAGACAGATTTACTTTAAGGTCTCCGACAGGCTTTATGGTCTTTAGTGTCCAGTCGTTGTTAAGGCCGTTGTTAAGGATGTCTATACGGGCGGTATTGCCGTTGGCATAGTTCGGATATGTATTTAATGCTCCTTTCATACCGGCGTCGAGTGTGCGGAAACCGGTGCCGAATCCCAGCCAGTCCATGTTTCCCCCTTTGGCTTTTAGAAAATCTTTAAAATGGGTCTGGTCATTGATTGCGCCTCCGATAGAAAGATTAAAGCCGTTTTCGCTTGGCATATCTTTAGTGTCGATAAGAATAAAACCACCGGTAAAGTCTGCGGGATATTCGGGGGCAGGGCTTTTTACAATAACCATGTTGTCCAGTTGGGAGCTGGGAATGATGTCGAAAGAGAAAGCGCGTGAGTCGGCTTCCGAACTGGGAACGGCGCTGCCGTTCATCCATACATTATTGTAACGTTGGGACAGTCCGCGCACCATGACAAACTTCTCGTCTATAATGGATACACCCGGTACACGCTTGATAACTTCGGAGGCATCTTTGTCCTGTGTTTTGGCAATCTGTTGGGCGGATACGCCGCTTTGTACCACTAAACTGCGCTTCTGTTCCTGCATCAGGGACACTTCATTGTTCTTTTTTGCTGCGGCTACTACGGATACCTCACTCAACGCCTGTGCGTCGCTTTCCAACTCGAAGTTCAGTACGACGTCGGTATTGCCTGCTTTTACATTATTCAGTACGATATCTTTGTAACCCACATATTTAATGTACAATGTGTAAGTACCGTCTTTCACATCCAAGGAGTAGTTGCCGTCCATATCGGCGATGGCGCCTTGCGTGGTTCCTGCTATCTGCACGGTAGCTCCGGTCAGCGGTTCTCGGGTCTGCTTGTCGGTGATAGTACCTTTGATGGTGCCTGCCATGGCCGTCATGACAGAAAGTGTAAGGAATAAAATAAGGAAGAAAATCTTTCCTAAATCTACTTTCATACTCATCTCTTTTATACGTTTCTTAGTTCGCTGCAAAGATGCGCCGGGCGTATTTCAAGAGTGGTACATACCTTATACAATACATTTTCGTTTTTATTAAGGCTCTGTTACACAATCTGTATGATTTTGTCATGCCGTGCAACTTAAAAAAGAATATAAGGTACTTGGTTATTGAAGTTTTATCTCTACATTTGTATAATCATTAAAAAAATAGACACATTATGGGCGTTCCCCTTCACAATGACACCGAACGTTTTCGCCGCCTATCCCTGCTTGGACGGATTGGTTGGTGGGAGGCCGACTTCTCCGCTAAGCAGTATCTTTGTTCCGAATATGTATGCGATTTGTTGGGAGTAAAAGGAGAGTCACTTTCTTTCATGGATTTCGGCCGGATGATTCGTGAAGACTATCGGGGGCGCATTACCAGAGAGTTTCTTGCCATTACAGAAGTGGAAGTCTACGAACAGACCTTTCCTATTCATACTGCGGCAGGAGTGATTTGGGTACATTCCCGTATGGGTTTTAAGGAGATTACGCCTGACGGACATTTAAAAGTCTTCGGAATTCTGCAACGCGTAACGGAACCCGTGAATAAAGAAGATAAGGACAGAATGTGCCATATCAATAATCTGTTGTACCGTCAGAATTCCATTTCCCATTCCTTGTCCCATTTTCTGAAAGATGAATCGGTGGCTTCCGGCATTTACGAAATCCTGAAAGATATTCTGGATTTCTTCCGTGCGGGGCGCGCCTATATCTTTGAGTATAACGAGGATTATACTTCCCAGACTTGTACGTACGAGGTTGTAGCCGAAGGAGTAATGCCGGCCATAGAAACACTCCAGAATATTCCGGTGACTTCCATGTCATGGTGGGCTTCGCAGATTCTATCCGGGAAACCTATATTGTTCGAGTCATTGTATAAGCTGCCCGAAATGGAAGAAAGCGAATTCCAATTATTGGACCGGCAGGGCATCAAGGCGCTGATGGTTGTTCCATTGGTGGCGGATGATACGGTGAAAGGATTTATGGGAGTGGATTTGGTAGACCGTACCATCTTGTGGAGTAATGAAGACTACCAGTGGTTGAGCTCGTTGGCGAATATCATCAGCATTTGCGTCGAGTTGCGTAAAGCGAAAGATGAGGCTATACATGAGCGCCAGGCTTTAGACCGCAGTGAGAAACTGTTCAGGAATATCTTTACCAATATACCGGCCGGAGTGGAGATTTATGATACGAACGGTATTCTGGTAGATATTAACAATAAGAACATGGAGATATTCGGCATCCGCGACAAAGCCGATGTAATAGGTATCAACCTGTTTGAGAATCCGAATCTGTCCCCTCAACTGATAGAGCGGATACGCGAGCAGGATGTCGTGGATTTCCGTCTGGATTATGAATTCGGGAGTATAGAGGGGTATTATCCTTCCGACAGGCGTAATAAGATTAATCTGTACACCAAAGTAAGTAAGATATACGACAGTAAAGGATACTTTACCGGATATGCCCTAATCAATATTGATAATACCGAGCGTATAGACGCTTTGAGCCGCATATGCGATTTTGAGAACTTCTTCCTGTTGATTTCCGATTATGCGAAAGTGGGTTATGCAAAGTTGAATCTGCTGGATAAGAAAGGTTATGCCATCAAGCAATGGTATAAGAATATGGGAGAAGATGAAAACGCTTCCTTGCCGGAAGTCGTAGGAGTATATGGCAAGATGCATCCGGAGGATAGAAAACAGATGCTGGACTTCTTCTATAAGGCGCGTCTCGGCAAAGTGAAAGACTTCAAGGGAGAGATGCGTATCTTGCGTCCGGGAACAAAAGACCAATGGAACTGGATACGCACCAACGTGGTAGTCAACCAGTTTAAGCCGGAAAACGGAGTAATCGAGCTTATCGGCATAAACTATGATATCACGGAGCTGAAAGAAACCGAATCCAAACTGATCGATGCCAAAGAGAAAGCCGAAACGGCCGACCGCCTGAAAAGCGCTTTCCTCGCCAATATGAGCCATGAGATACGTACTCCGTTGAATGCGATTGTCGGCTTCTCCAGTCTGCTGGTGCAGGAAGAGAATCCGGAAGAACGGGAGCAGTACATGGCAATCGTAGAAGAAAACAACGAACTGTTGCTGCAACTGATATCCGATATTCTGGATTTGTCTAAAATGGAAGCCGGAACCTTTGACTTCGTCGAACGGGAACTGGATGTAAACCTGCTATGTGAAGACATGGTGCGTGTGATGAAGCTAAAAGCCAAGCCGGGAGTAGAGGTCGTCTTCGACCGTCACCTGCCGGAGTGCGTCATAGCGAGCGACCGCAACCGCTTGAACCAGGTCATCGCCAACTTTATTAATAACGCGATAAAGTTTACTGCCACCGGTAGCATACGTTTGGGATATGACCGGATAGATGCCGGCCATTTACGCTTTTATGTCGCCGATACCGGGATTGGCATCATGCAGGAAAAGCAAACCGAAATATTTGACCGTTTTGTCAAGTTGAACTCTTTTGTGCATGGAACCGGATTGGGGTTGTCCATCAGTAAGAGCATCGTTGAGCAACTGGGCGGAACCATCGGCGTAGAGAGCGAACCGGGCAAAGGGGCGTGCTTTTGGTTTACATTACCTATCGCTTGATAGGAGCGATATTATCGGATAATCTTCTATCTTTTCCCCACTCATTTATAGCAAAAAAAGAATGAATTGTATCAAAACGGTTATGCTATAACTGCTTTGAGATTAATAATTTTGCCCGTATCAAACACTGTGTTAGAAAAACGCTAATGTTAAACTAATTGTTAAACCAAGATTATTCTATGAGAAGCAGGAAGAAAGAAGGAGTATATTCTATGAGTATACTTAAGCGTCAGGTGCTGTTTGTGCTCTTTGCTTTTGCAGCAACCTTATGCGCATTCGCGCAAAACAAAACAATCACAGGACTTGTAGTGGACGGAAACGGTGAATCTATCATCGGTGCCAGTGTTCTTGTCAAAGGGACAACGAACGGAATCATCACTGACATCGACGGTAAGTTCACGCTGAATGACGTGCCCGAAGCGGGAGTTATCCAGATCAGTTATATCGGTTACAAGACCCAGGAAATCTCCGCGAAGAACAAGACCAGTCTTAAAGTGGTACTTGTGGAAGACAATGAAATGCTGGATGAAGTAGTGGTAGTGGGTTATGGCGTTCAGAAGAAATCGGATGTTACCGGCGCCATGATTCGCGTAGGTTCCGAAGAACTGAATTCACGTCCGGTAGCCAATGCTTTTGAAGCCATGCAGGGTAAGGCAGCCGGTGTGGACATTGTCAGCAATGAGCGCCCGGGTGAAGTCGGAACAATTAACGTACGCGGTGTGCGTTCTTTGAGCGCCAGCAATACCCCGCTGTATGTAGTGGACGGTATCCCTTTGATGTCCAATAGCGGTATTGAAACCTTGAATCCGCAAGATATCGAATCTATCGATGTGTTGAAAGACGCCTCTGCCACAGCTATCTACGGTTCCCGTGGTGCCAATGGCGTTATTCTGGTTACTACCAAATCCGGTAAAGAAGGCAAAATGTCCTTGAACTACTCCGGTACGGTTACTATCGAAAATTTGCAGGACTATTCCGAAATGATGAACTCTGCCGAGTATATCGATTGGCGTCGTTGGGCTTATTACTACAAAGAACCGAACAAATATCCGAGAGGCGACCAGCCGACCAAGGATAGTGACTATTTGATTTTCAATGGAGCAAAAGACCCCTATGCTTGGAGAAATATTGAAAAAGGATGGGCAGGCGGTAGCTGGAATGGTGCTGCCGTACCTACTACCGATTGGGCTGATATGGTTACGCAAACCGGTATCACTCATGAGCACACACTGAGTGCCAGCGGTGGTTCTGAAAAGGTAAAAGGCTATGCTTCTATCGGTTATCTTAACAATGAAGGTACTGTAAGAGGGCAATCTTATACCCGTTATACAGCGAAAGTAAGCTTGGATATGGACCCGACCAAATGGTTCAAAATGGGTTTGAATATCAACGGTACGTTCAGCAACCAGCAATACGGCTCTTCTGCGCAAGCGGTAGGACAGATGGTGAAAGACAGACCGTCTAACTTGTATGCCGCTTCTACCAGTTTATACCCTTACGCTGTACCTTATGATGATGAAGGAAATCGCATCGACTATCCGGGTGGTGATGATAAAGTAAAGACTATCGTAGACGAATGGAATTATAGTGAAAACGAACGTCGTATGTTCCGTGCCATCGGTAGTTTGTATGCCCAGTTGGATTTGGGTGAAATTTACTCTCCTTTGAAAGGTCTTAGATATCGTTTTAATTTTGGTCCCGATTTCCGTTATTACCGTAACGGTAGCTTCCAGGATGCAAAATCCGTAAGCCGCGAGGGTACTAACCGCGCCAAGCTGTCTAATTCATCCGACTTCTCTTGGACATTGGACAATTTGATTTACTATGATAGAGAAATAGGTAAGCACTCTTTCGGGGTAACTCTGTTACAGAGCGCTACTAAATATCATTATGAAGAGTCTTCTATGGCTGCTATCAACATTCCTTTGGCAAGCGCAAAATGGAATGCGCTGAGCAAAAAGAATATTTCCGCATTGGATGACTGGAGCAGCGGTTTGACGGAAAAGCAATTGCTCTCTTACATGTTCCGTCTGAACTATGACTATAACAATAAATATCTGTTGACGGTTTCCGGCCGTTGGGATGGCGCTTCCCAGCTTGCTCAGGGAAATAAATGGGCTTTCTTCCCCAGTGCCGCATTAGGCTGGCGTCTTGACCAGGAAGGTTTCTTGCAGGACGTTAACTGGATTAATCAGTTGAAACTGCGTGTCGGTGTCGGTGTGACCGGTAACTCGGCTATCGACCCTTACCAGACTAAAGGTGCGGTAGTGCCTGTATATTATCCGTTCGGCGCTTCTCCTACTCCGGGCTTTGTGGCTTCCGAGTCCATTGCCAAGGACGGTAACGTAGCTATGGCAAACAAGGATTTGACATGGGAAAAGACTACACAGTACAATATCGGTATCGATTACTCGGTATTGAACGGAAGAATCTCGGGAGTTTTGGATTTCTATACTTCCCGTACAACAGACTTGTTGATGGAAATGACTATCCCTTCCTTGAACGGTTATACAAATACGTATGCCAATGTAGGTAAGACTTCCAATATCGGTATCGACCTTACATTGAACACCGTAAACGTTAAGACACGTTCTTTCGAATGGTCTACCAGCATCAATGCCGCTTGGCAGAAAGATAAGATTGACGAGCTGGCCAACGGTAAAGAAG
Organism: Bacteroides clarus; assembly: GCF_015555825.1. Taxonomy (NCBI): domain Bacteria; kingdom Pseudomonadati; phylum Bacteroidota; class Bacteroidia; order Bacteroidales; family Bacteroidaceae; genus Bacteroides; species Bacteroides clarus. The sequence goes on from NZ_JADNLF010000007.1 coordinate 121,897, forward strand.
ACGATATCAATAACAGCTGGTTCATCGGTCAGGCGCTGGGCGTAATCTACGGTTATCAGTCGGCTGGCATCTGGAAAGAAGAAGATGCTGCCGAGATGGCTAAGTTCAATGCCAAAGGACATTCGTTCCAGGCAGGTATGGCACGTCCGGTAGACCAAAACGGAGACTACAAGATTGATCCGAACGACGACCGTGTGGTAATAGGACATACTCGTCCGCGCTGGACTTTCGGTATGACAAATACCTTCTCTTATAAGAACTTCGACCTCTCCGTTATGCTGTATGGACGTTTTGATTATATGGTAGATACCGGCGGTGAATGGCAAGGCGGCCGTTATACCCAACGTAAGATTAACTATTATAACGAAAACAACAAGAATGCCGAGTACCAGAAACCTATCCACGATGATGGAGGAGGTGATCCTTACTATCAGATTTTGGGTTATAAGAACGGTTCGTTCCTCAAAGTGCGTAATATTTCATTAGGTTATACTTTCCCGCAAACATTGGTTAAGAAGTGGAATCTGTCTAACTTGAAAGTGTATGTACAAGCTAAGAATCCGGGACGTATCTTCTCTAACATCGACTTCCTTGAACTGGATGCTTCCCAAAACCTGACATCCACTTGGAACCGTGGTTTCACAATAGGATTGAACGTAGGATTTTAAACTTTAAAAGCATATAACCATGAAACTATATAAAAGTATTACATTCGGCTTGATGGCCTTGGCTTTAGGAGGTTCAATGGCTTCCTGCAGCGATTTTCTGGATGAAGAACTGACTACTCAGCAGAATACCGACTATTTTGATACGGAAGAAGGTATTGACCAGCTGGCAATAGGCATGTATTATAATTTGCGTTTCCACTTTGGTAAGGAGTGGGCATATGCCACCACTAACTATGGTACGGACGAGTTTACCGTGGGCGGTGACGGTTCCAACAAGGTATGGAACAATTATGACGGTAGTTTCCAGTCACAAATTGTGGCAGCCAACTCCAATACTACAATGGCGGAAAGCCTTTGGGACAATATGTACATCGGTATCAATAATGCTAACCTGTTGCTGAGCAAGATTACTCCTGACAGCTATACGGGTGCAAATAAGAAGACCTATATGGGAGAGGCTTATTTCCTGCGCGGGTTCAACTATTTGAAGTTGGTTTCTCAATATGGCGGCGTACCTTTGAAGCTCGAACCGAGTGATGTGCCTCTTCGTGAGTTCACCCGCTCTTCTGCGGAAGCTACCGTAGGGCAGGCTATCAGCGATTTGAAGAATGCCTATGATATGCTTCCCGAAACGGCAAGCCTGACCGGAAAAATGACTAAAGACGCTGCCGCTCATTTCCTTGCTAAAGCGTATCTGTTCCGTGCCAGTGAGATTAACGACAGTTGGAACAGTGCTACTAAAGACGAAGACCTGACGGAGGCTTTGCGTTTGGCTAAAGAAGTGATTGCGCATCATCAGTTGGCTGAGAACTTCTCCGCACTGTGGAACTATACGGAGCCCGACGGCCCCAGCGAGCAATTGGATGAGATAATCCTTTCCGCTCAGTTCTCTTCTGATAAATCATCCGAAGGAGCCAACGGCAATCCTTGCCATCTCTATTTCCTGTCCGTTTACAACAATCTGCCTCAGATGAAGCGCGACTTGGCAGGTGGACGTGAATATCAACGTCTGAGAACTTCTTACTACATGTACAATGTGTATGATATGGTCAATGATTCACGTTTCTGGAAAAGCTTCAAGACTAAATATGCCGTGAACAATCCCAAGAAAGATTCCGGTTATCAGTTGGGAGATTTGGGAGTGATGTATGTTATCAATCGTCCGGGCGATACTCGTTTTGACGGAGTACAGCTCACTGAGAAGGTAACGGACAGCAAGACCGGCAAGAAGATTCCTACCGTATTCGTTGCTTACCCGAAAGACCGTAATGGTGCGGATGATGTGGCCTTGTATGACGATGTAACACGTTTTGCTTCTCTTAATAAGTATATCGACGGTTCTCGTGAAGCGCTCGGCGATATGCAGGGACATCGTGACGGTATCCTGGCACGTGTAGGCGAAACCTACCTGATTGCAGCCGAAGTCCTGATCCGTCAGAATCAATACGATGATGCATTGTATTATATCAACAAGATTCGTCAGCGTGCGGCTTATAAGAGCGGTGAAGACCGTTCCGCATATTGCGACGGCGGGGCATCGTACAATGAAAATGCACTGGGTTGGAAGAATGACGGCGTGAATTCATATTATACGGAGAACTCCTACTATGAATCCAACAACATAACCGAAACCACGGCAGCTACCAGCTTGGATATAACGGATATTCATAATCTTCCGGCTGAAGATGAGGCAATCATAGCCAAACTCGGCTACTCTTCAGATTACGACCGCATGATGTGTCTGTTGCTGAACGAACGTTCTCGTGAACTTTGCGGTGAATTCCACCGTTGGGTAGATTTGGCAAGAACCAAAACATTGGTGGCCCGCGTTAAAGCCTTCAATCCGGAAGCGGCTCCCAATATCGAAGAACGTCACTTGCTGCGTCCTATTCCGCAAACCTACCTGGATGCTATCCAGAAGAACGGTCACGCACTGACTCCGGAAGAAAAGAAAGCAGAGCAGAATCCGGGATATTAAGCAATATCCATTTTATAAGTTTATAATAAATAAGAAGGCTCTCTACCGCAAGGTAGAGAGCCTTCTTTATTCATTCCTTAGAGGAAACCTCTGCCGGATTATACTCCGCTGAATGCGCTGAAACCACCGTCGATAGGGAGCAATGCACCTGTAACGAAGCTGGCGGCATCGCTGCACAGGAATTGTACGGCGCCGTTCAACTCGTTGATGTCACCGAAGCGTTTCATCGGAGTCTTGGCCAATACTTTCTTGCTGCGGTCGGTCAGTGAGCCGTCGGGATTGATGAGTACGGCACGGTTCTGGTCGCCGATGAAGAAGCCCGGGGCGATGGCGTTGACACGGATACCGTCTCCGTATTTCAGAGCCAGTTCGCTTGCCAGCCATTGCGTGAAGTTGGCAACGGCCGTCTTGGCGGCCGAGTAACCCGGAACACGGGTGATGGCGTTGTATGCCGCCATGGAAGATACGTTGACAATGCATCCTTTACCCTGCTTTGCCATCACTTTGCTGAACACCAAAGACGGATAAACGGTTCCGTTCATGTTCAGGTTGGTAACTCTCTCCCAGCAGGAGATATCCATGTCGTAGAAGTGCTGGTCGGGAGCCAGAGTTGCGCCCGGCATATTTCCGCCGGCGATGTTGAGCAGAATGTCGATACGTCCCCACTTGGCAACGATGTCATCGGCAAGTTTCTCAAGGCTGGCGATGTCCAGTACGTTACCTACGATACCGATAACATCTTCACCATACGTTTTCAGTTCCTCTACGCGCTTGTCCAGTTGTTCCTGACGGATGTCCACCGCTACAACTTTAGCGCCTTGTTGCATAAAACATTTGGCGATGCTGCCACCCAATACACCACCTGCACCGGTGATGACCGCTACTTTACCTGCAATACTGAATTGTTCGTTCATAGTTTTTCTTTCTTTTATTATTTATCGTTCTTATACTTCATACTTAATTCTCAATCCCCATTTCATCCCGCACCACTGCCATCATGCCTTCCACCTGTGCCAGCGCCAGCATGCGGCCGTGGAATGAATAGCCGGGGTTGTATCCTTTGTTCTCATCGCCCAGCATCATCCGTCCGTGGTCTACACGCATGGGCAGGTTCGGATTCTCTTGCTCGAAGATACGGATAAGGTCGATGAGGTGCCCGCGTCCCGTCAGGTGGGAGCTTTCTATGAAATTTCCGCCCGGCATGGCTGCGGTGCTGCGCAGATGTACAAAGTGGGTGCGTGATGCAAACTTTCTGGCGAGTTCGCGGGTATCGTTATGCTCTCCCGCGCTGAGCGAGCCGGCACAGAAGGTCAGTCCGTTGTGAGGATTATCCACAGCGTTCAGGAACCATGCGATGTCCTCCTCGTTGGTAACGATACGCGGCAGACCCAATACTTGGAAAGGAGGGTCGTCGGGATGTACGCACATATTCACTCCGTATTCCTCGCACACCGGCATGACGGCGGCAAGGAAATACCGCATGTTTTCGCGGAGCGCGTCGCGGTCGATACCTTTGTACAAGGCCAGCAGGTTCTTGAAGATATTCACCGGGTTCTTGTCGCCTTCCTTGATGTTGCCGTTTACGAATCCCTGTGTCTTTACGATGATTGTGTCGATAAGGCTCTCTTTTTCGGCTTCGGTGATGGTTTTGTCCAGCTCGGCCACCTTAGCCAGTTCTTCTGCAGAGTAGTCTTTCTCGGCTCCCTCACGTTGAAGAATGCGCAGGTCGAAATAGGCAAAACGTACCCGGTCGAAATAGAGTGATGATGTACCGTCCGCCCAGGGATGCTGCAAATCCGTACGTATCCAGTCGATAACGGGCATAAAGTTGTAGCATACGGTCTTTACGCCGCATTTACCCAGGTTGGCGAGGCTGATTTTGTAATTCTCTATCAGTTGTTCGCGTTCCGGTCCGGCGTACTTAATGGCCTCGCATACGGGCAGGCTCTCTACAACCGACCAGCGCAAACCGTAGGACTCGATATATGCCTTCAAATCGTTGATAGCTTCCTCTGTCCATATTTCGCCGTTGGGCACATCGTGCAAAGCGGTGACTATACCTTCCACACCGATTTGACGAAGCATATCGAGCGTTATTTTGTCTTTTTTACCAAACCATCTCCAAGTCTTTTCCATACTTCCTTTGTATTAATGATTTAAAATGATTATTTGAGCAGATGTTGCAAGCCTGTATTCTCTGAATGACAGATAGTATGAACTAACTATGCACATCTTTATCCGGTGCAAATATAGGCACTAAAACACTCCGTATATGAACGGATATTTGCAGGATATTTGCGGATATTTGCATATATCGGAAGAAAGATGGGATAGTAGCCGGCGCGGAGAAGTAAACGACTTTAAATCAATAGCATATAAGTACCAATATAGTACCGGCATCTGGTACGGCCTATACCAACGGTTGGTACATCTCATACCACACTAAGGTACGGTTCGTACCATGCTTTGGTACAACCGCTACCAAGCGTTGGTATTCCGTGTACCGGCTATTGGTATTTTCGTTGTTCCCCCTTGTTATTTCCGTTATCCCCTCTTTGTAATTTCTTTCTTCCCGGTGTACTTATTATTATTATTCGTATCTTTGTTCTACGGACAAGCCGGCAGATGCCGGACTGATAGCAAGCAGCGTTATGAGACAGATAATAAACGAACAACTCCAGATATCGGAATCCAACCCGATAAAGGCGCGTTACTACGACTACGACCGTTTCACTTATCCCTGGCACTTCCACAGCCAGTACGAAATAATCTATGTGAGGAACAGTAGCGGCCGCTGCTTTGTGGGCGATTGCATAGAGCGGTTTTCGGACGGCGATGTGATATTGTTCGGTCCCAACCTGCCTCATTACATGCGGAGTGACGATGCTTATCATTGCGGTAATCCTTTGCTGCGGGTGCAAGGCACCATCATTCAGTTCGAGGAGAACTTCATGCAATACTCTTTCGACCATTATCCGCAGTTTCATCAGATACGGCTGCTGCTGAAAGAGGCCAAACGGGGAGTCGTTTTTCACACAGCCGACGACAGCCCGGCACGTGACATGGTATCCGCTTTTCCCGAACTGAAAGGCTTCGGGCAGATAACGGGATTGCTGGATTTATTACAGGGATTGTCCGTGTCCTCCCCAAAGAAGATGTTGGCAAGCCCTTTCTACTACGAGAAGTTCCCCACGGCAGGCAACAAACGGATTGATAAAATCATCTCCTTCATCAACAGCAATTACACCCGTTCCCTCAAGCTCGACGAGATTGCCGAAATGGCGAATATGAACAGCAGCGCCTTTTGCCGCTTCTTCAAAGAGGTCACGGAAAAGACTTTCCTGCAATATGTAACGGATATGCGTATCGGCTATGCGTGCAAGCTGCTGACCATCGGTGACATGGAGATTTCGCAGATAGCGGTGGAGTGCGGCTTCGACTCTATCTCGCATTTCAACCGTACCTTTAAGCAACTGACGGGGCTGACGCCGACGCAGTACAGAAACCAAATCATGAAGTAGAATTAAGGGCTGTCGAAGCGTTGATAAGCTCCTGGCTCCTCAACTCCCTTGACATATTAATCCCCCTTCACCCTCTATCTCCCGTGGAAAGGGGAGCGTGGAAGGTGAAGGGGGATATGTGATAAACGTTGTTTTATGGAAAACCAACCGCTACATGCCGAACGAGAACTTGTCGATGGACTGGTATACCACGCTCGCAATGCTCAGCGCCACGATGCCCAGCGTACAGATGACAAGGCTGGCGCGCGTGTAGTTGTCGCTGCGGAAAGCGGTAATCGGCTCGTCGCTCTTGTTGATGTACATTGCCTTTACAATCTTCAGATAATAGTAAAGTGACAGGATTGTGTTAATCAGCGCAATGAATACCAGCAGATGGAAACCGCTCTGGAAGGCTGCCGCAAAGATGAAGAACTTCGAGAAGAAGCCCGCAAACGGCGGGATACCCGCCAGTGAGAACAGCGCCAATGTCATGAGGAAAGCCAGCTTGGGATTGGTGGTGTACAATCCGTTGTAATCTTCCAGCGTAAACTTATTGGCACGTAATGCCACAATCGTGATAACGGTAAAGACCGCGAGGTTGGCAAACAGGTAAATCAATACGTAGTACACCAGTGACGTCATACCCAGTGACGTTCCGCTGATGACACCCAGCATGATGTAACCGGCCTGTGAGATACTGGAGAACGCCATCAGTCGTTTCAGGTTTTCCTGGCGCAGCGCGAAGAGGTTGGCAAGCGTGATGGAGGCGATGATAACCCAGTAAAGCACTTCCTGCCATTGCGCCACCATCGGGGCAAACACTTTATAAAGTATGGTCATCAGCACGAATGCCGCCGCGCCTTTGGAGATAACGCTCAGGTAAGCGGTTACCGTACTCGGGGCGCCTTCGTATACGTCGGCCGTCCACAAGTGGAAGGGCACCAATGAAATCTTGAATCCCATGCCGGAGAAAAAGAATACGAACGCCATAATCTGTAACGGGTTTCCATCCAGACGTGCCGGAATATCAGCGAAGTAGAGCGTACCTACCGAACCGTATATCAGCGAAAGGCCGTAAAGCAGCAGGCCGCTGGAAAAGAGCGCGGTAAGAATGTATTTGGCTCCTGCCTCGGCAGAGTGGTGGCGGTACTTGTCGAAAGCCACCAGTGCGGCCATCGGGATACTGGCGGTTTCCAGTCCGATGAAGAACATCAGGAAATGGCCGGCGGAAATCATAAAGTACATACCCAGCAGCGTGGAGAGTGTCAGCACATAAAACTCGCCTTGCTTGATTGCCGTATCGGGGCGGCGCATCCATTCGTGCGCCATGAGGAATACGATAAGCGTACCTACGCTGAGGATGGATTTGACGATGCTCTGTATCGGCTGGTTATGGTACATCCCGCCGAAAGCGTCGGCTGCCGGGCCGGGAATGATGGTTATAAGCGTATGGATAATGAGCAGAACAACGGGCAGCATGGTGTTCAACATCGGCTTGCCGTCGTTTTTGTGCGCATCCGGACTCATGAAGAGGTCGGCTATGAAGAGGATAACGATAACCGCTATCAGCGACAGCTCTTCCTTCATTAAGAGAAATTGGGAGTAATCCATGTTATTTAGTGATTAACTGTTTAGTGATTAATGATTAGTGAGTGGCTAATAGGTTGACTACCGGCAGCACGCTGTCTCCAATCATGTTGCTTATCCACAGCGGGGCAAGACCGAGGCCGGCTACGCAAGCGATAAGAATGATTACGGCGGTACGTTCGTCCCACGTGGCATCGGTCAATGTCAGGTGGTGCTTGTTGGTGCAGGTTCCGTAAAGGATTTTACCGACAAGGCGCAGAATGTAGACCGCGGTAATCACGATGCTTGTGCAGGCAATGACGGTCCATACGCGGTGGAATGTATCGGGATGCTGGAAAGCGCCGTTGAAGATTGTCATTTCGGCGATGAAGCCGCTGAGTCCCGGCAAACCGAGGTTGGCAAGACCGGCGATGACGTAGGATACGGCCAGGAAAGGCATAATCTTCATCAGTCCGCTAAGCTCGCGTACGTCACGTGTGTGCGTACGTCCGTAAATCATACCGATAAGGGCGAAGAACAGGGCGGTCATCAATCCGTGGGAAAGCATTTGCAGCACGGCGCCCGTACAGGCCGTCCGGTTCATCATCAGAATGGCGAAAAGCACCAGACCGCAGTGCGATACGGAAGAGTAGGCGTTGATATATTTCAGGTCGGTTTGCACGCAGGCGGAGAATGCGCCGTATACAACGGAGATACCTGTCAGTACGAGGAATATCCAGCCGAGTTCCTGCGCGGCTTCGGGCATCAGATACATGGCGATGCGGAAACATCCGTAACCGCCCAGTTTCATCAGTACGCCCGCATGCAGCATGGAAACGGCAGTCGGTGCGGATGCGTGACCGTCGGGGCTCCATGTGTGGAAAGGGAACAGAGCGCCCAGCACACCGAAACCGAGGAAGGTAAGCGGGAACCAGATGCGTTGTTGCTCGATAGGGATATTGTGCAGTTGGGCTATTTCCAGCAGGTTCATGGTGGTGGCGCCGCTGCCGAAGTAGATACCCAGGATACCGATCAGCAGGAAAGCGGAACCGCCCATAAGCATCAGTGTCAGTTTCATGGCGGCATATTCCTTGCGTCCCGAGCCCCATACGCCAATCAGCAGGTACATCGGGATAAGCGCTACCTCGTAGAACATGAACATGGTGAACAGGTCGGTGGAGATAAAGAAGCCGAACACACCCATTGACAGCAGGGTGAACCACAGGAAATATTCTTTGGTCAGCGGTTGCAGACGCCAGGAAGCGAATGTTCCCGTAAAGACAATGACGGCCGAGAGCAGCAGCATGGCTACCGAGATGCCGTCCACACCTACGGAATAGTGAATGTTGAGGGCGGGATACCAGGCTACGTCGGCACGGAACAGCATTTCATCCGTAGCGCCGCCATGACGGGCTTGCAGATAGACGATAGTCAGTCCGACGGCAGCGATGAGCAGTGCCGAAGCGCCGGTTGTCATCACCGCGCGTATCTGTGCTATGTTACGGCTGAGCCAAAGACCCAGCAGCATCAGCAAAGGGATGAGTACGAATATGGATAAGAAATTCATCTTTATAGTATTGTATTAATTGTTATTGTTCTATGGATTGATACATCGATATCAATGTCCGTTTCTCGTTTACAGCAACAGCAGCAATATCAGTATGAGCGTACCCAGCAGGAATACGAAGGTGTATTGCTGGATGCGTCCGCTTTGCAGGCCTCGTATCTCGTCGCTGGTGGCATTGGCGCCCCAGGCCAGAAAGTCGAAGAAGCCGTCTACCACATGACGGTCCCACCAGGCAATGGGACGGCTGATGCAGCCGAAGATGATGCGGTGGGTGATAAACTGGTAAACTTCATCGATATAGAAGCGGTGGTAGGCTGCCGTCCACAAACCGTTGAAGCGGCGGGCGAGCGCATTGGCGACGGGTTGCTTTCCGCTTTTATACATATAGGTTGCCAAAGCGATGGAAATAACGGCGATGGCTATGCTTGTACCTGCCACGCCCCAGTCCAGATGAATGGTATAGGCTTCGCCGTTCGAACTGACGAAGTGTCCGAAAGGAATGAATCCGGCAACCACTGTAACAACGGCGAGGAACATCAACGGGACGGTCATCGTCAACGGGCTTTCGTGGGGAGTGTGGTGCGCGTGCTCGGTGTCTTGCGCGTGTTCGTCGCTAACCGCCGACTTCCTGTCGCTCCAGAAAATGCCGTAGTAGAGGCGGAACATATAGAATGCGGTCATTGCGGCAATCACTGTCATTATCCAACCCATGGCAGGGCTGAATTGGAAGCAGGCCGTCAATATCTCGTCCTTGGAGAAGAATCCGGAGAACGGGGGAATGCCGGCGATGGCAAGGCAGGCTATCAGGAAAGTGATATGCGTAATCGGCATATATTTGCGCAGCCCGCCCATAGCGGACATCTCGTTGCTGTGCACCGCATGGATGATGCTGCCTGCACCGAGGAACAGCAATGCCTTGAACATGGCGTGCGTAAACAAATGGAACATACCTGCCATGTAGCCCAGCCCGCCTTCGTGCGGGTTCATGGAAGTACATACGCCGAGAGCCACCATCATAAAGCCTATCTGCGAGATGGTGGAGAAGGCGAGCACACGCTTGATGTCGCTTTGCACACAGGCTACGCTGGCGGCGTAGAACGCTGTGAATGCGCCTACATAGGCGACGAGGTGCAGCACATGGGGTGCATAGTCGATGAACAGCGGGAACATGCGTGCCACCAGATAGACGCCTGCGACGACCATGGTAGCGGCATGAATCAACGCGCTGACCGGAGTAGGGCCTTCCATGGCGTCGGGCAGCCAGATGTGCAGCGGGAACATGGCGCTCTTGCCGGCTCCACCGATGAACATCAGTCCCAGCGCCAGCGGAATCATTGTTGCGCCGCCTTTCAGCAGTGCCATTTCATTGGGCTGGAAAGTATAGGTTCCGGCATAGTAACCGTAAACCAGAATACCGATAAGGAAGCCAAGGTCGGCAAAACGGGTCACGATAAACGCTTTCTTGCTGGCGGCGATTGCCGCGGGTTTCGTATAGTAGAAGCCGATCAGCAGGTAGGAAGATACACCCACCAACTCCCAGAACAGATACATCTGGAAGATATTGGTCGCTACCACCAGCCCCAGCATGGACATGGTGAAAAGCGAGAGGAAAGCATAATAGCGTTGGAAACCGCGTTCCCCTTTCATATAGCCGAAAGAGTAGAGGTGTACCATGAATGATACGGTACTTATGACAATCAGCATCATCACCGATATGGGATCGAGCAAGATGCCCAGGTCAATGCTGAGCGACGGTGTGAACGGCAGCCATGTACAGTTGTAAGGCATCAGCGTGGCGTATGTGCCGTCTGCCAGCCGGGGAGAGGCGAAATATTGTATTGCGGTGAGGTAGGAGAGTACCGCCACTGCACCCAGTACCGCCGTGCCGATGATTCCGGCGGTGCGGTGCGACATCCATTTGCCGCCCAATCCCAACACAAGGAACGAGAGCAAGGGAAGAAGAAGGATTAGAATCGTATATTCCATAATTTCTAAATTGAGAATTAAGAGTTGAGAATTAAAAAATGAAACTCCATTTCTCTTTTAATTTTAAATTTAGTGATTACCATTTGAGTTCGTCCAGCTTGTTCACCTGGATAGAACGTATGTTGCGATAGATGTTAATCATGATAGCGATGGCCACAGCTGTCTCGGCCGCCGAGATGGCGATGGAGAACAGGGCGAAGAAATAGCCTTCCAGCCCACCGGGAAACAGAAAACGGTTGAATACCGCGAAGTTGATGTCCGTAGCGTTCAGTATCAACTCGATTGAAATCAATATCGCCAAGGTATTGCGGCGGGTGAAGAACCCGTAGATACCGGCGAAAAACATGATAGCCGAGACTATCAGGTAATATTCCATGTGTATCATAATTCTTATCTTTTACGTGCTATTAATAATCCGCCTACGATACATGCCAGCAGCAGAATACTGACGGCTTCGAAAGGCAACAGGTAACCGTACTTGTCACCGCTCAGCATGTGGTGGCCGATAGTCTTGATGTTGACTTCAAGAGGCGCTACGTCGGTGGTGGCGATGAATTTATGTTTCAGGGTTATGAACAGTACAATGACAGCTCCGGCTACGGTAGTGCCCAGTCCGGCGAGGAACTTGCTGCGTTTCAGCTTTCCCGCCATGTCGCCTTCACCGCTGGTGAGCAGGATGGAGAAGACGTAAAGCACGACGATACCGCCCGCGTATACCATAATCTGTACCGAACCGAGGAATGTGTATCCCAGCAGGAAGTAGATGCCGGCTGTACCGAACAGCACAAACAGCAGGTATGTGGCCGAACGTACCATACGTTTGGTGGTTACCGTCAGTATGGAGAATACGGTAATAAAAGCCGCAAGGAAGTAAAATACTATTGTTTCAAGATTAAATTCCATGTTATTGATTACTAATTATGAATTACTAATTACTTCGCTACTTCGGGTTGGGGAGCGGCGGGTTTCTTCTCTTCTACGTGACTGCCCGGATGATTCAGCGTCAGTACCAGTTTGCTGCGGTCGAATACGGCATGCTCAAAGTTCTGGTCGAATGTGATGGCATCGTGCGGACAGGCATTGACGCAAAGCTGGCAGAATATACAGGAGCCGAGGTCGTATTCGTATTTCGCCAGTATCTTCTTTTTCTTGCCGTCTTCCGTTTCTACGGTTTCGCTCGTCACCTTGATGGTGTCGTTGGGACAAGCCATCTGGCACAGGCCGCACGCGATGCAATGGTGCTCGTTCCGCTCATTGTGGGGCATTGTCAGCGTACCCCGGAAACGTTCGGAGAGTTTCAGCGTCTTCCGGTTTTCCGGATATTGTTCGGTAGTCTTCTTACGGCAGAAAACGGTCATAGTGGTTTTCATACCCGTGAGCAGGGAAGTGATACCATTGATGAGGCTGCCTATGTAGGAGTTATTATCTTTCATCAGAAATGTAATTTAAATACTACGATTAATACCATTAGAATCAGGTTCACCATGCTGATAGGAACCAGATATTTCCATTCGAGGTTCAGAATCTGGTCGATGCGCAGGCGCGGGAATGTCCATTTAATCCACATCAGCAGGAATACTACGAAGAATGCCTTGCCGAAGAACCACACAAAGCCCGGAATGTAATCCATGACCGCATTGAAACCGTCCAGGCCGACGATGTGCAACGGCATCCAGCCACCCAGGAAAATAGTGGCGGCTATACCGGCTACGATGAACAGGTTCAGGTACTCTGCCAGATAGAAGAAGCCGAAACCCATACCGGAGTATTCCGTATGATAACCGGCGGTCAGCTCGCTTTCGGCTTCGGGCAAGTCGAACGGGCCGCGGTTGGTTTCCGCATTACCCGCAATAAGATAGATGACGAACGCTATAACTGCCGGGATGTGTCCTTTGAATATAAACCAGCCGTCGGCTTGTCCGGCTACGATTTCGGAGAACTGCATCGTGCCCATCAGGACTACCATTGTCAGGATACTCAGCCCGCAGGAAAGTTCGTAACTGATGATTTGCGCGCCGCTTCGCATGGCTCCGATAAGCGAGAACTTGTTGTTGGAACTCCAGCCGGCAAGCAGGATACCTACCACGCCGATACTTGAAGCGGCAAGCAGGAAGAACACGCCCACGTTGAAGTCAAGCACTTCCAGCCCTTTGCTGATGGGCAGACAGGCGAAAGTGAGGAACGAGGCTATAATGACCATGAACGGCGCCAGGTTGTAGAGGAATCTGTCGGAGAACTTCAGGTCAATGATTTCTTTAGTCAACATCTTGATAACGTCGCAGGGCACTTGGAGCAATCCCCACTTTCCCACACGCATCGGTCCGAGGCGGCATTGGAAAAAGGCGCATATCTTGCGCTCCATATAAATCAGGATAATGGCAAGCACTGCATACATCAGGATGATGCATACGCCTATCACTACACATTCGAGAAACACCGCCAGACCTTCCGGCATGAAGGAGGTCAGCATCTGGTGAATCCAATTGGTTACTATACTAAAGTCAAACATCTGTTTATTTACGATTTTACGATTTACTATTTGATAGTTTGGTGTATGTTTGCTATCTACTCCTTTATCTATCGATATCCGGTACTACATAGTCCAGTGTTCCACCGATGGCAATAAGGTCGGCAATCTTTGCGCCGCGGCAAATCGTATCTACGGTAGATACCAGCGGAAGACCCGTACTGCGGAAGTGCAAACGGTAGGGAGTTTTGTCGCCATGGCTCTCGAGGAATACGCCGAACTCACCGCGGCTGCCTTCTACGGCGGCATAGTAAGTGCCTTCCGGCACACGGATAATCGGTTTCATCTTCTCCTGGTATGCGCCTTCGGGGATATTGTCTATCAGCTGTTCGATGATTTTCAAGCTTTCCATGATTTCATCCATACGGATGAGGTAGCGTGCCCAGGAGTCTCCTTCGGTGCGGACAATCTCTTTGAAGTCCACCTTATCATATACACTGTAAGGCATACGTTTACGTACGTCGCACGCCCAACCGCTGGCGCGCCCCGTGCCGCCGGTGGCGCCGAAAGCTATGGCGTCTTCGCGGGACAGTACGCCTACGCCTTTCAGACGTTGCTGCGCAATGATATTTCCCGTAAACACGTCGTGGTATTCGTGCAGGATGCCGCGCAGGTAAGGGATGAATTCTTTCACTTTCTTCTGGAAGTCGGGAGCGATATCGGCTTGCACGCCGCCAATCGTGTTGTAGTTCATGATGAGGCGCCCGCCGCAAGTGCCTTCAAAGATGTCCAAAATCTTTTCACGGTCACGGAAGCCGTAGAAGAAAGCGGTCAGCGCACCGAGGTCCATTGCCAGACAGGAGTAGAAAAGCAGGTGAGAATCGATACGCTGCAACTCGTCCATGATGGTGCGGATGTATTGCACGCGCTCGCTTACCTCTATGCCCATGGCCTTTTCGATACACATACACAGGGCGTGGCGGTTCTGGTGAGCGCCCAGATAGTCCAGACGGTCGGTCAGAGCCAGTGTCTGCGGGTATGTAAGGCTTTCGCACATTTTCTCGATACCACGGTGGATATATCCGCAGTTAGCATCTATCTTTTCGATGATTTCGCCTTCCAACGATACGCGGAAACGCATTACGCCGTGGGTGGCAGGGTGCTGGGGACCGATGTTTACCACATATTCGTCGTCGCCGAAGAGTTGTGACTCTTTGTTCTTTACGGTTCCGTCCGGGTTAAGTTCCAGCTCGGTGGTGGTATCGATGGTTTCTTCGTTATCCATGCGCAGAGGGTTCTGTGCCTCCGGGTCATCGTCTTTACGCATCGGATAGCCTACCCAGTCATTGCGCAGATAGAGGCGTCTCATATCGGGGTGTCCGATGAACACTACGCCATAGAAGTCGAACACTTCACGTTCCAGGAAGTCTGCGGCTTTCCAGATGTCGCAAACGGAAGGGAGTTCGGGATGTTCCCGGTCGAGAGTGGCGGTGCGAACCGCAACCCGTTTGCCGGTAACGGTGGACTCCAACTGATACACTACGCCCAGTCCGCGCGGAGTATCGGGAGTATCTTTTGCAGTATCCGGTTCGCCCCAGTCCATACCGGTGAGGCATTCCAGAAAGTCCATCTGCTCTTCTTGCCGCAGGCGCAGCATCTCGTCATGCAAAGCCGCGGGCTCTATATATCTTATTGCATTCATATTTATTCTTCCGGTTTTTCTTCTTTTTGATTTACACCACCAAAGTACTTCTCTATTTTTACCTTACGTTGCAATTGCATCATTCCGTAGTAGAATGCTTCGGGGCGGGGAGGACATCCCGGGATATATACGTCTACCGGCAGAATCTTATCCACTCCGTTGACAACGTGATAAGATTTCTTGAACGGGCCGCCGCTGACAGCGCAACCGCCTACGGCTATCACGTACTTAGGGTCGGCCATCTGGTCGTACAAACGTTTCAGTACCGGCGCCATTTTGTTCGTGATTGTTCCGCACACCATAATCATATCTGCCTGGCGCGGACTGGCACGGGCTACTTCAAACCCGAAGCGCGCCATGTCATAGCGGGCTGCGCCGAGGGCCATGAATTCGATACCGCAACAGCTTGTTGCAAACGTAAGCGGCCACAGCGAATTGCTGCGTCCCCAGTTGACGAAATCGTCCAGTACGCCGAGAGCCACATTAGCGCCTCCCGCATTGAGTTCCCGAACCAATTTCTCCAACGTTTCGTTGTCTGTAAACTCCTCATAAGGGATGGATTTTATGTTGGGTTTCTTCGTTACTTCCATTCCAAAGCTCCTTTCCTCCAGGCATAAGCAAGACCCAGAATTAATATAATAAGGAAAAACAAAATACTGAAAAGCCCGGCTACTCCAAGCTCGCGTGCAATGACTGCCCACGGAAACAGGAATACGGTCTCTACTTCAAACATCAGAAACAGAATGGCGAACAGATAGTAACCTACCCGGAACTGCATCCATGATTTACCGCGGGTGGGAATACCACACTCGTACGGCTCCATTTTCTGTGCATTGTACGAACGGGGGGCTATCGCATTGGACAGCGCGATAACAATACCCACGAAAGCAATTGCCGTCAGCAAGACGACTACTAACAAAGTAAAGTTCATAAATCTGATAAGATTTTAGATATATAATATATAGATATGCTGAATAAAGGCAATAAAGTGGTAGAGGCCACCCTTTTATCTGATAATCTTTCTAAGCCCGAATACGTAGTAATGCGGGTCGGGAACGGGAGGGTAATGTAAGTCCGGCATAGGGTCGTAACTTTGTGCGCGCAGCAATTGTTGCATACGGATAATATCGACACGCAGCAGAGAACCTTTATTACTTGGCACTTGCATATGTTCCACATATTCCAGACAGGAAGATGTAGACGATAAATGGTTGTAATAGTTCTGGATAGCTTGTTGGGCGGTAGGCGCCTGAGTTAAGACGCAACTTTCTGCTTTACAGTTGACCGGAGTGCACAAAAAATCCGCAGCCCCTATTGCACCGTTGTGTAATAAAACTGCGAGTATGGCTATTATACAATATTTTATGCACTGTTTCATATCTCCATATCTCTTTTCAGGGCGCAAAGATATAATAAGTATCTCTCATTTTGCTATCTCTGCATAACAAAAAATGACTATTTTTACACTTTTTATCCTAAATCAATTCCGTTTCCAGAATTCCGGGGTGAACAAAAGTAAGACGGTGAATAATTCCAAACGTCCCAATAGCATGAGGAATGACAGTAGCCATTTGGCTGCATCAGGCAGGGCGTTCCATGAATAGGCCGGACCTGTATCACCTAATCCGGGGCCCATATTACCGATGCTGGATATGACGCAACCGATGGATTCTTCGGCTCCTATCCCCATTCCCATCATGATTAATATGCCGATGATAATGATGATGATGTATAAAAAGAAGAATGCCAGCACCGTGGAAACGATGGAAGGAGATATTACCTGTTTGTTTACGCGTACCGGCAGTACGGCATTGGGATGCAGAATATGTTTGAACTCATTACGTGATACTTTGGCAAGGATTACCATCCGGATGCATTTCAGTCCTCCGGTGGTACTGCCTGCGCAAGCTCCCATGATCATGACGACGGTTAGCAATCCCCAAAGCATAGGCGTCCACAGCATGTAATCATCTGTGGCAAAGCCAGTAGAGGTCTGCAGAGATATAACCTGGAACAATGATTTACGAAAAGCCTCTTCCACGCCCATCGAACTGGTATAGTAGAGGACAACGGCTATGACGGTGGTAAAACCGACTACCGACCAGAAGTACCATTTTAACTCGGCGTTGTCGATGACCTTTTTGAATTTCCGGTTGACGAAGAATAGTAACAGTGTAAAGTTGATACCGGAAATGAACATGAAAATAGAGATGACATACTCTATATAGGGGGAGTTGTAATAGGCCACACTTGCCTGTTTGGTAGAGAATCCTCCCGTTCCTGTGGTGGCAAAGGCGTGACACACACTGTCGAACCAATCCATACCGCCCAGCATTAACAGGGCTACGAGAATCAGGGTAAGGCCGGTATAGATACTCCATATCCATTTGGCGGTGATGCCGATGCGTGGATGCACTTTATCGTGCGTGGGACCGCTGGCTTCGGCGGCAAATACCTGCAGGCCGCTGACCCCGAAAATTGGCAATACCGCAATCGTAAACATGATAATTCCCAAACCGCCGATCCATTGCGTCATGCCGCGCCAGAACAGTAATCCGTGAGGAAGCGATTCTATATTATCCAGTACGGTGGCTCCCGTACTTGTAAAACCGGACATGGTTTCGAAGAAAGCGTTCGTGATGTCGGGAACGTATCCGCTGATATAGAAAGGCAGCATGCCGAAAAGGGAAAAAGCCACCCAGGCAAGGCTGACCAGTACGTAACCGTCACGGCGGGTCAGCTGTTTTTCACCGCCTTTTCCGGCAATAGCCATGAGCAGGCCGGCTCCGGCAGTGATGCCTGCCGATTTCCAGAAGTCGAGCAGGGCTTCGTCATTATAGTAATACGATATTGCCGAACATGCCAGCAGCATGACTGTTTCCAGTAATAGCAGGATACCGATAATCCGTATAATTGTCTTAAAGTTAATCACGTTCGCTAATTAAAGTATTTTTCGATTTTCTTAATCATCATGTTCAGGCAGAATACTACCACGTGGTCTCCGGGTAATATTTGCGTGCTACCCATAACCACAACGCCTTCGCCGTTACGTATCAGTCCGCCGATGGTCGTTCCTTTAGGCAGACCGAGGTCTTTTACCTGATGTTTGGTTATCTTCGAGCCGGGTTTGACGGTGAATTCAGCTACATCGGCGTTGGCAAAGGTCAGGCATTTTACGTTACTGACATCGGCGTCCAGCATCATCTGGTAAATGTGGCTGGCGGCAATCATCTTTTTGTTGATAACCGTACCGATATCGAGGCTTTCCGCCATGCCTATGTAATCTATGTTTTCTACTTCCGCCACTGTCTTGCTTACTCCCATGCGCTTTGCCGCCAGACAGGCGAGGATATTTGTTTCCGAGTTTCCGGTTAGCGCCACAAAGGCTTCGGTGTTCTTTAATCCTTCTTCTACAAGCAAGTCCATGTCCCGTCCGTCTCCGTTGATAATCATAGTTTTATCATCCAGTAATTCGGTCAGGCGGTTGCAGCGGTTCAAGTCGTTGTCCACGATCTTCACTTGCATATAGTCGGGAACATATTGTGCGGTACGTACTGCAATGCGGCTTCCACCCATAATCATGACATTGCGCACATCGGCATAATCTTCTTTGCCGGCTATCTTACGGATGTACGGAACGAATTTGCGGGTAGTTGTAAAATAAACAATATCATGCAGTTTGATGACATCGTCACCTCGGGGAATCAGTGTCTCGTTGCCGCGCTTGATGGCTACCACGTGATAAGGCAGTTCAGGTCCGCCCAGTTGATGCAGAGGAATATCCAGAATCTCTGCTTTCTCACGCATCTTGGCGCCTATCAGAATCAGCGCGCCGCCGCAGAATTCCCACCATTGGCGTACCCAGCTCATACGGATAGAAGATACAATCTCTTTTGCCGCAAGCATTTCCGGGTAGATAAGCGAGTCCACCCCCAGCTTCTGGAAGAATTCCTTGTTCTTGGGCAACAGGTATTCGTAGTTGTCAATGCGGCCTACGGTCTTTACCGCACCCAGATTGGTAGCAAGCATGCAGGCAGTGATGTTACGGCTTTCATCGGGAGTAACGGCGATAAAGAGGTCGGCTTCTCCCACCCCTACTTCTTTCAATCCTTTAATGGAAGTGGGAGAGGCAGTGACAGTCATCAAGTCGAAGTTGGAGCTGAGTGTACTCATCCTTTCTTCGTTGTCGTCCATTAATATAATGTCTTGCTTCTCGCGAGACAATAGCTTGGCTAAATGTGTGCCTACTGCGCCGGCACCAGCAATGATTATCTTCACAATGCTTTTAGAAATGAAGAATTAAGAAGGATGAATGAAGAATTCCCTTGCGGATGGTTTGCGTAGCGAGCGCAACCCGATTCTTCATTCATCATTCATCATTCTTAATTAATATATTATAGATTCCTTCCTCATCCATTCCGCACAACTGATACAACTCCTGTACCGTACCATGCTCTATAAACGTGTCGGGTACGCCGATGCGCTCTATGTGCGGGGTGTAGCTGTTGTCTGCCATAAATTCCAGTACGGCGCTTCCCATACCGCCTTTTCGCGCACCGTCTTCTATGGTGATGATACGTTTGAAGTTGCGTCCCGCTTCGTGTAACAGTGTTTCGTCCAATGGTTTGAGGAAACGCAGGTCGTAGTGGGCTATGGAGAGTCCTTTCTCTGTTTCCGCCCGTTTGATGGCGCGCGCGGCAATGTTTCCTATCGGACCGAGGGTGATGACCGCAAGGTCTTTCCCGTCTTTCAGTTTCCGACCTTTACCTACGGGGATTTCTTCCAGCGGACATTTCCAGTCCACCAACACGCCACGTCCGCGCGGATAACGGATTACGAACGGACCTTTGTCCGGCAGCTGTGCCGTGTACATCAGGTGACGCAGTTCGTGCTCGTCCATGGGTGAGGATATGGTCAGGTTCGGGATAGGACGGAAATAAGCGAGGTCGTATACGCCATGATGTGTCGGTCCGTCTTCACCTACCAATCCGGCGCGGTCCAGGCAGAGCACTACAGGCAACCGCAGGATGGCAATGTCATGTATCACGTTGTCATAAGCCCGCTGCATGAAGGACGAATATATGTTGCAGAAAGGTTGCAGACCTTCTTTTGCCATACCGCCGGAGAATGTGGCGGCGTGTCCTTCGGCGATGCCTACGTCGAAAGCCCGGTCGGGCATGGCTTGCATCAATATGTTCATGGAACATCCGGTGGGCATGGCGGGCGTCACCCCGACGATTTTCGGATTCTTCTCTGCCAATTCCACTAACGTCTCGCCGAATACGGTTTGGTATAGAGGAGGCAGATTGCTGGTGTCTGCAGTGATGCGCTCTCCGGTTTCGGGGTCGAATTTGCCGGGTGCGTGCCAGATGCCCGGCTCCTTCTCGGCCGGTTCGAAGCCTTTACCCTTTACAGTGTGCAAATGAAGGATTTTAGGTCCTTGCATATCTTTTATATCCCGCAGAATACGGGCCAAGTTCTTTACGTCATGTCCGTTTATCGGACCGAAGTATCGGATGTTCATCCCTTCGAAGATGTTCTGTTGCTGGGCCGCCATTGATTTCAGACTGTTGGAAAAGCGGATTAGCGCTTTACGCCGGTCTTCATTCAGTACGCCCATTTTAAATAACATCTTGGAGGCTTTGAAACGCAGCTGGTTGTAGCGGTTGGAGGTTGTCAGATTGAAAAGGTATTGTTTCATGCCGCCTACACTGCGGTCTATTGCCATGTCGTTGTCGTTAAGGATAATCAACAGATTGTTGGCGGTGGACGAGGCATTGTTCAAGCCCTCAAAAGCCAGTCCGCCACTCATGCTTCCGTCGCCGATGACGGCTACTACATGACGGTCTTTCTCACCTTTTCTGGCTGCGGCAACAGCCATGCCTAAGGCTGCCGAAATGGAGTTTGAAGCATGTCCGCAGGTGAAGGTGTCGTAATCGCTTTCCACTGGAGTGGGGAAGGGGCGTATGCCCTTGAACTTCCGGTTGGTGCAAAAAGACTCGCGACGTCCGGTCAGCATCTTGTGACCATAGGCTTGATGCCCTACGTCCCATACTATACGGTCGTAAGGGGTATTGTAGACGTAATGCAGCGCGACGGTAAGTTCCACTGTACCCAGACTTGCTGCAAAGTGTCCCGGGTTGCACGAAAGTTCTTGAATGATGTCTTGTCTTAATTCTTCACAAACTTCCGGGAGCTGTTCCACGCTTAATTTACGCAGGTCTTCCGGATAGGAAATGGAGTCTAACAAGTTATATGTTGTTGGTTCTGTTTTCATCATTGTACTGAAGATTACAAAATGCAAAAATAGCAAAAGAAAACGGATGGCTGTATCATTTTGTCTGTTTTTTGTTCCGTCGTCCGCCTTTTACGGGATTTTAAAGTTGCAGTTTCCCCGTTTATGGTATTTCTTTGTATCTTTGCAAAGATTTGAATAAAGTTTGTGTATGAACTTCACTACCCCTGTTGAACTCCCTGCCAACCTGCCCCGATTGCGGCACGCGGACCGTTTGTTGCTGCTCGGCTCTTGTTTTGCGACTAATATGGGTACAAGGCTTGCGGATGCTAAATTCTCGTGTGACATCAATCCTTACGGTGTACTTTACAACCCTCTATCCATATCTGCCGCTTTGCGCGAAATCATACTCGGAAAGGTGTACGGAAAGGAAGATCTCTTTTTCTTTCGTGACTGTTGGCACAGCCCCATGCATCACGGGGATTTCTCATCACTGTCAGCAGATGAAACGTTGAAGAAGATAAATGAACGGATTGCCCGCGCACATGAGTGGATTTTTCGTTCGGACTGTTTGTTGTTGACTTTCGGTACATCGTGGGTGTACGAGCAAAAGAATACAGGACGCATCGTAGGAAATTGTCATAAGCTGCCGGGAAAAGAATTTATCCTCCGACGATTGACGGTCGATGAAATCGTATCGGATTATACTTCATTGTTGTCCGGGTTGTTGGCGCGAAATTCCGGACTGAAAGTGATACTTACAGTCAGTCCCATTCGTCATGCGAGGGATGGTATGCACGCCAACCAACTCAGTAAAGCTACCTTGTTGCTGGCTCTAGACAGGCTGCAAGCCGCTTTTCAGGAAAGCGTATTCTATTTTCCCGCCTATGAATTGATTTTGGATGAATTACGCGATTATCGTTTCTATGCTGAAGATATGGTACATCCTTCCGATATGGCTGTACAATATGTGTGGGAGCGTTTTTCGTCTGCGTGTTTCTCGGAGGAGACGTTACAGATAATAGAGGAAAGTGAAAATATCCGTAGAGGATTAGCTCATAAGCCTTTTCACCCGGATTCTGAAGAGTATAAGCGTTTTTTAGGACAAATTGTGTTAAAAATAGACCAACTTAACGGAAAATACCCGTACTTAGACTTCCAAAAGGAGAGAGAATTATGTCATATACGATTGAAGATATAGCCCGAATAATTGGTGCGCGGCGGATAGGCGATACGCCGGCCGCTATTGACTGGCTGCTTACAGATAGCCGTTCCCTGAGTTTCCCGGAGGAAACCTTGTTTTTTGCTTTGACTACCAAACGGAATGACGGAGCACGTTATATCCGTGATTTATATACGCGCGGCGTTCGTAATTTTGTCGTCAGCGAAGAAGGCTTGAAGGAAGTTGAAACGTTCAACTTTCAGTCTTCGACTTTTAACTTATTAGTCGTGCCAAGTCCGCTGAAAGCATTGCAGAAGTTGGCGGAACAACATCGTGATCGCTTTCAAATACCTGTTATCGGCATAACGGGCAGTAATGGAAAAACCATTGTGAAGGAGTGGTTGCATCAGTTGTTGAGTCCGGAGCGTGTAATCACCCGTTCGCCCCGCAGTTACAATTCGCAGATTGGAGTGCCTTTGTCCGTATGGCAGATGAATGGGCAAACGGAGCTTGCCATATTGGAGGCGGGCATTTCGGAACCGGGAGAAATGCGTGCCTTGCAGAATATTATCAAACCTACAATCGGTATCCTGACAAATATAGGAGGCGCGCATCAGGAGAATTTCTTCTCTTTGCAGGAGAAATGTATGGAGAAGCTGGCGCTCTTTAAGAATTGCGATGTGGTGATTTATAACGGTGACGACGAGTTTATCAATAACTGCGTGGGCAAATCCATGCTTTCCGCCCGTGAGATAGCATGGAGCAGGAAAGATATGGAGCGTCCGTTATATATAAGTAAGGTGGAAAAGCAAGAGGATTCCACTGTTGTTTCTTATCGTTATCTGGATATGGACAATACATTTACACTGCCGTTCATTGATGATGCTTCTATCGAGAATTCGTTGAATTGTTTGGCGGCCTGTCTGTATCTGATGCTGCCTGCCGAACAGATTACGGAGCGTATGGCAAAACTGGAACCGATAGCGATGCGCCTGGAGGTGAAAGAGGGCAAAAACGGGTGCTTGCTTATAAACGACAGTTACAATTCTGACCTCGGTTCGCTGGATATAGCGCTTGATTTCTTGTATCGCCGCTCACAGAGCAAGGGCTTGAAACGGACACTGATTCTTTCGGATATACTGGAGACGGGACAGAATACGCCTACTCTTTACCGGCAGGTGGCGCAATTGGTAAACAGCCGGGGAATAGAACGTATTATCGGTGTGGGAAATGAAATATCTTCGTGTGCCGCACGGTTTAATATCGAGAAAGCTTTTTATCCGGATACGGCTGCGCTGACTGAAGCCATTGGAAAAGGCGAACTCCGCTTGGAGAATGAAATAATCCTGATTAAAGGTGCGCGCAAGTTCGGCTTTGATGAGTTGACGGAGGTTCTGGAGAAGAAGGTGCATGAAACGATATTGGAGGTGAATCTCGGTGCGATGATTGCCAATTTGAATTATTATCGCGGTAAACTGAGGCCTGAAACAAAAATGGTATGTATGGTGAAGGCTTCCGCTTATGGCGCAGGATCGTATGAGATTGCCAAAACCTTGCAGGAACATCATGCGGATTACTTGGCTGTTGCCGTTGCCGATGAAGGTTCGGACTTGCGCAAGGCGGGAATTACGGCAAGCATCATCATTATGAATCCGGAAATGACGGCATTCAAGACGATGTTCGATTATAAACTGGAACCGGAAGTTTACAGCTTCCACTTACTGGAGGCGTTGATTAAGGAAGCCGAGAAAGAAGGTATCACCAATTTCCCCATTCATGTAAAGCTGGATACCGGTATGCACCGGTTGGGGTTCGCTCCGGATGATATGCCCCTGCTTATAGAACGTCTGAAAGGACAGAATGCAGTCATTCCCCGTTCGGTATTCTCCCATTTTGTAGGAAGCGACGCTCCGCAGTTCGATGCCTTTACACGCAGACAGATAGAGATTTTTGAGAAGGCATCCATGCAGTTGCAGGAGGCGTTTCCGCATAAAATACTTCGCCATATCTGCAATTCGGCAGGTATAGAGCGTTTTCCGGGAGCACAGTTTGATATGGTACGATTGGGAATCGGGCTGTATGGTGTCAGTCCGATAGATAATTCTATAATGAATAATGTCAGTACGCTGAAGACTACTATTCTGCAAATACGTGATGTACCCGAAGAAGATACGGTGGGATATAGCCGTAAGGGACATTTAGTGCGCCCTTCCCGTATTGCAGCCATTCCTATCGGTTATGCCGACGGATTGAACAGGCATTTAGGTAACGGTCACGCCTATTGTCTGGTGAACGGGCAGCGTGCTCCTTATGTGGGGAATATTTGTATGGATGTCTGCATGATTGACGTTACGGATATTGATTGTAAAGAAGGTGACAGTGTGGAAATCTTCGGAGATCATCTTCCTATAACCGTTCTTTCCGATGTGCTTGGTACCATTCCATACGAAGTGCTGACAAGTGTTTCGACACGTGTGAAGAGAGTATATTATCAGGACTGAGAAGAAGTATGAAGTATAAGGTCTAAAATATTTCAACACTTACTATAATGAGTTACACTTTATACTTTATACTTTATACTTCATATTTCATAAATCTTCTTATCTTTGCAATCAAATTTAATCCGATATGACTATGACAAACTTACTTTTATTAGGTTTCCTGCCCAGCGGTTCCGAATGGATTATTATCGCACTGGTTATCTTGCTGTTGTTTGGCGGTAAAAAAATCCCAGAATTGATGCGTGGCTTGGGTAAAGGCGTAAAGAGCTTCAAAGAAGGTGTGAATGAGGCTAAAGACGAAATCAATAAAGCCAAGGAAGAGGTAGATAAACCTGCAGATAAGTAATGAGGCGATAACGTGATGGAGTGATATCCTATCATCTTATCATCCTATCACTGTTTATAATCATGGCAGATAAAGAATTAACCTTTTGGGACCATTTGGATGAGCTGCGCCGGGTGCTGTTTCGCGTTCTCGGCGTATGGTTTGTATTGGCTGTGGGTTATTTCATTGCAATGCCTTATCTATTTGATAATGTAGTGTTGGCTCCTTGCCATAATGATTTCATTTTCTATGATTTGTTGCGTTATATCGGTAATAAATTCGACTTGCACGATGAGTTCTTTACGCAAGAGTTTCAAATAAAACTGATAAATATTAATCTGGCCGCACCATTTTTTATCCATATATCTACGGCTTTCTGGATGTCGGTAGTGACGGCTGCACCGTATATATTCTTCGAAATATGGCGGTTCATCAGCCCCGCGCTCTATCCGGGTGAACGCAGGGGGGTACAGAAGGCGCTCGGCTTAGGTACGGTGATGTTCTTTGTCGGAGTGTTGCTGGGGTATTTCATGGTTTATCCGCTTACATTACGTTTTCTCTCCACTTATCAGCTCAGTGCGGCGATAGAGAATCAGATTTCTCTCAATTCGTACATCGATAACTTTATGATGCTGGTACTCTGTATGGGGCTTGCCTTTGAACTTCCGCTGGTGACGTGGCTGCTTTCGTTATTGGGGCTGGTACATAAAACATTCTTACGCAAGTATCGCCGTCACGCAGTGGTAATCATCGTTATTGCCGCTGCTGTCATAACACCTACGGGCGACCCGTTTACGCTGACCGTAGTTGCTGTTCCGCTTTATCTTCTTTATGAAATGAGTATCCTGATGATTAAGGATAAGAAAACCGATGAGACCGAAGAGATAGTAGAGACGGAAGAGGAATGAACGCTGAAATAAAGGAATATTTTCATTTATTGAAGGAAGTATGCCGTGCGGAATATCCTTCTTTGGGAATTGCTTACCGTCAATTGAGGGGATTGCTTGAACATTTGTGCCGTACGCAAATGACGGATAGTAGCCTGCAAATGACAGACCTCTCCGCCCGTATCAATTTTGTATCTTCCAAACTCGGACTGACTGTTACGGAGCAAAACCGCCTGCATACTTTCCGGCTTACTTCTAATGCAGTTCTCAATCATCGGACAATTCCTTCTCGGGACGAACTGTTGCGTGATGCCAAGACTTTATCTTTCTTTATAAAACGTTTGACGGGTAAAGATATTCCGACCGGGTTGTATCGCCTGTTACCGCAAGCCGATGCTACGTATATTGCAGCTCCTATGGCAAAGGAGCGAGTACGACGTATGCGTGTCAGTTTTCAGTATGCCGATACGGATTATCTATATGTCCTGCCGGTAGATACTGTGGCGGATGAACCGCTACGTGTACGTTACAATGTGCCTCAAGTTAATGATGAGTTTGCCGAAACATGTGGTTTGCTGTGGCGGCATGCCCAGATTAATTTACTGGATGTGGCTGTAGATGAGTCTGGTACTCTTACGCCTTCTTTTATTATTCTGGAACCTGACTATCTGCTCGACATCAGTTCGCTGGCAGAGTGTTTCAGAGAATACGGACATCATCCGGCAAACTATATGCTGGCGAGATTGCAGGCACCCGATAATACCCGTCCGCTTCTATTGGGTAATATCGCCAACCTCTTTTTAGATGAATGGATTCATGCGGAAAGTGAGCCCGACTATTTGGCATGCATGAAAAAAGCGTTCCGTTCGTATCCCATTGAGCTGGCTGCTTGCGCTGATTTGCGCGACCGCGAAAAGGAACGTGAGTTTTTTGCCGATTGCAGACGGCATTTTGACAATATTCGGCAGACTGTTACGGAAACTTTCCGGGATTCGGGCTACGAACTGGATAAAACGGACGCTGTACTGGAACCGTCTTATATTTGTGAGGCATTAGGCCTGCAAGGACGTTTGGACTATATGCAACGTGATATGTCGTCTTTCATCGAAATGAAGTCGGGTAAAGCGGATGAATATACTATACGGGGCAAGATAGAACCCAAAGAGAATAATAAGGTACAGATGTTACTGTATCAGGCTGTCTTGGAGTATGCTATGGGAAAGGATCACCGTCGGGTGAAATCGTATTTGCTTTATACGCGTTATCCGTTGCTTTATCCGGCACGTCCTTCATGGGCGATGTTACGTCGGGTAATGGATGTCCGAAACCGTATCGTGGCGAACGAATATGGTATTCAGTTGCGTAATACCCCGCAATATACGGCAGAGCGCTTGCGTGATATTAATCCTGAAACCTTGAACGAACGGCAACTGGATAATATATTGTGGAAGCGTTATTTATATCCTTCCATTGATGCAGTGACGCAAAAGCTTCATGCGCTGTCACCGTTGGAACAGTCGTATTTTTATGCCTTGTACAATTTTATAACCAAAGAACTCTACACTTCAAAATCCGGTGATATAGAGTATGAAGGACGTGCCGGCGCAGCCGCTTTATGGCTTGCTACTTTGGAGGAGAAAAACGAGAACGGGGAGATTTTATATGATTTGGTGATACGGCAGAATTGTGCGGCGGATATTCACAAACCCTATTTGTTATTGGAACGTACGCATACGGATACCGGTACTTTGCCTAATTTTAGGCAAGGAGATGCTATTGTTCTGTACGAACGGAATATCAGTGAAGATAATGTTACCAACAAGATGGTGTTTAAGGGAAATATCGAGACGATTTCCGATTCTGATATTCGAGTCAGACTTCGTGCTGCACAACAGAATGTCGAGGTTCTGCCAATGAATAGCCGCTATGCAATAGAGCATGATTATATGGATACCTCTTTTCGTTGTATGTATTGGGGATTGTCCGCTTTCTTATCTGCTACGAAAGACCGTCGGGATTTATTGCTGAATCGGCGTGAGCCGGAATTCGATAGCGCTTTTAATGGTGCCATAGCAGCTGCTGACAATGACTTTGTGCGTATTACCTTGAAAGCGCAGGCTGCTAAAGATTATTTCTTGCTGATAGGCCCGCCGGGTACCGGTAAGACCTCTCGTGCTTTGCGTAGTATGGTGGAAACCTTTTATCGGGAAGGTAAGGAAATTCTGTTACTTTCATATACCAATCGGGCAGTGGATGAGATATGTAAAATGCTGACAGCTATTACACCGGAAGTCGATTTTATACGTATCGGCAGTGAACTTTCCTGTGATGAGGTTTACCGTCCGCATTTGATAGAGAATATGTTGGAGAGTTGTTCTACCCGCCGTGAAGTGCAGGAGCGCATGGCACGTTGCCGGATTTTTGTGGGGACGGTCGCTACGCTCTCCGCCAAGACCGAACTGTTCCGTTTAAAGACTTTTGATGTAGCCCTGATAGATGAGGCCACTCAAATCTTGGAACCGCAACTGTTGGGACTGTTGTGCATGCGTAGCGTTGCCGGTGGGAATGCTATCGGAAAGTTTGTTTTGATAGGCGACCATAAACAGCTTCCGGCCGTAGTACTTCAATCATCGGAACAGTCGGAAGTTCAGGATGAAAGTTTACGGGCTATCGGTTTGTGTAATTTAAAGGACTCTCTTTTTGAACGCCTTTATCGGAATGCCATTAAGCAACCTTTGGCCTGTGGAGAAGAAACCTCAACTTTCAACTCTCAACTTTCCGCTTTCAACTCCTTTGATATTCTTTGTCGTCAAGGGCGTATGAATGTGGAAGTTGCCGCCTTTCCGAACCATGCTTTCTATGGCGGATTACTACAACCGGTAGGGCTGGAGCATCAAACAGGTACTATTGAGCTGTCTCCGGAGCTCTCTACTAATGAATTTGCTGCTTTGCTGACACGTCGTGTCGCTTTCATTCCGTCTACTCCGGAGCAGCCTATGCAGTCGGCAAAAATCAATCATTCGGAAGCGAAGATTGTGGCCCGATTGGCTGCTGCTGTCTATCGACAATATATTTTTGCCACGGGTTGTTTCAATACCGCTTCCACTTTGGGAATAATAACCCCTTATCGTAGCCAAATAGCTTTGATAAAGAAAGAAATCGCAGATTTGGGAATTAAAGAACTGAATGATGTTCTGATAGATACGGTGGAACGATTTCAAGGAAGCGAGCGTGATGTCATCATTTATTCTTTCTGTGTGAACAGAGTATCCCAGTTGAAACTTCTCGCTAATCTGACAGAAGAGAACGGGGTACAAATAGACCGTAAACTTAATGTAGCTTTGACCAGAGCCCGTAAACAGATGTTCATAACCGGAGTTCCCCAATTGTTGAAGCAGAATTCAATCTATTCCCGATTATTGCAAAGTTGTGAATCATAAGGACTAAAACTGTGCTTTTTCTCATGGCCCGTTATCAGTTCTTCATTTAATAAATCTTAAATATTTTCTTTCTCTTTATATACTTTATTAATAACAAGGTGTTTAATAAAGCTTTATATTTGCAGCACGTTTTTTTCATAGAGATTTAGATTTAAGGTTAGAAGAATTGTGGAAGTCGTGAGACTTCCCTTTTTTTAATCTTTAAGATTGCCCTCACTATTATAATTTGCAGTAGAGGGCAAAAAAAAGCTCTTTCATGTGAAAGAGCTTTTTTGTATCTATATATTTTCTTCGTATCAGTTCAGTACGATAGGCTTGTACTTCGGGACTAATGCTTTCATAATACACCATCCGATCAGGTATGCTACAGCGCATACACAGAAGATAACGAAATATCCGGCAGGTTTTCCTTCAAAGCCCATAAATGCCATATTGGTTTCTCCGGCATAAACGAAAAGTTCGCCGGCAACGTATTGAAGTACCATACAACCTATGCCACCTGCCATGCCACCGATACCGGTAACCGTTGCAATAGCGGTTTTCGGGAACATATCGCCTACGGTAGAGAAAATATTAGCCGACCATGACTGGTGAGCTGCACCACCGATACCAATCAATATAACCGGGAACCAGGGAGAGATAGTACCCAAAGGCTGTGCCAGCAATACCAACAGAGGGAAGAAAGCAAAAATCAACATGGCGCGCATACGTGCCGCATAAGGATTCAGACCTGTTTTCTTGATAATGATAGTAGGTAGTTTTCCGCCGTAAATTGAGAGCATCGTGATAGCATACAATGTGAAAATCAAAGCTATACCCAAGCCATCGGAAGTTTTGATACCGAACTGCGTGTTCAGATAGGAAGGAGTCCAGAAAAGGAAGAACCACCATACACCGTCAGTCATAAATTTACCAATGGCAAATGCCCAAGTCTGTTTATAGCTGAAACACTGCAGGAAACTCATTTTCTTTTCTTCTGTTTGCGGTACCGCGTTTCCTTCTTCTTCATAATTATCTTGTTCAATGTACTCTAATTCAGCCTTGTTCACATGTTTACTCTTAGCCGGCGCTGTGTACATAAATATCCAGAAACCCATCCAGATGAAACCAAGCACACCGATTACGATAAATGCCATTTCCCAACCCCAGGCTTTTGCCAGCAAAGGAATAGAGAGAGGTGCGATCAAAGCTC
Organism: Bacteroides clarus; assembly: GCF_015555825.1. Lineage (NCBI taxonomy): Bacteria > Pseudomonadati > Bacteroidota > Bacteroidia > Bacteroidales > Bacteroidaceae > Bacteroides > Bacteroides clarus. The sequence continues at coordinate 153,073 of NZ_JADNLF010000007.1, forward strand.
CGATTGACGCGCCTGCATTGAAGATGGAAGTTGCGTACGCACGGTCTTTTTTAGGGAAGTACTCAGCCGTAACTTTGATGGCTGCGGGGAAGTTTCCTGCTTCTCCCAATGCGAGTACGCATCGTGCTGCAAGGAAACAGTACATACTGATTGTAGCAATGGTTACAACTACATCACCTGTGGCGCCCATTAATTCGGCCGCGCTGTGCAGCCCTACGAAATGTTCTGTGATAATACCGCAGAAAGCGTGGAGACAAGCTCCTAAAGACCATATGCCGATAGCCCATAAATATCCTTTTTTAGACCCCATCCAGTCTACAAAACGGCCTGCGAACAACATGCAAGCTGCATATACAAATGAAAAGACTGCTGTAATTGTACCGTAATGTGATTCGTCCCAGTGAAATTCCGGTTTGATAAATTCATCCCAGGTAAGTGATAATACCTGGCGGTCGAGATAGTTAACTGTTGTCGCAAAGAATAACATGGCGCAAATGGTCCAACGATAATTGGACATCTTGCCCAGTGTGTTCTGAATTGTACTCATGATAATAGATTTATTATTTAATGTTGCAAAAATACGCGTTCTCGTGTTATGTGTGTGTGTAATATTTGGTAGAAATCATGGAGAAAATGACAAAAATAGGCATAGTTGCGAACAACCATGCCTATTTCCTTGTCTACGGATATTATTTCATATCTGTGTATTTGATTTCATCTTTATCACTATACTTCAGGTTTTCACCTCCCATACCCCAAATGAAAGTATAGTTGCTGGTACCTGCGGCAGCGTGGATGCTCCATTCAGGAGAAGTGATGGCCTGCTCATTGTGCAACCAAACGAGGCGTTCTTCTTGAGGTTCACCCATTAAGTGGCAGATTGCATTTCCCGGAGCCAGGTTGAAGTAATAATATGCTTCCATGCGGCGTGTGTGAGTATGAGCAGGCATAGTATTCCATACAGAACCCGGAGCAAGTTCGGTAAGTCCCATCTGTAATTGGTTTGTACCGCCGTCTTTTACTCTTTCCAAAACATCTTTTACAATCAGCTGGTTTACGATACGGTCGTTGCTGTCCTCCATTTTTCCGTAATGGTCGGAGATACCCAGAGCATATTTCTTAGGATTGGCTTTTTGAAGTTTGGCATCGGTTGTAATCAACTGAGTAACGTACGGTTTGTAAGCCGGAGCCGAGTTGATATAAAATTTAGCAGGGTTGGCGGCATCGTTGCTTTTGAAAGTAACTTCTTTGTTACCGCAACCTACATAAAGCGCTTCTTTATATTTCATTGGGTATTCTTTACCGTCTACGGTAACTACTCCGTCACCACCGGTATTGATAACACCCAGTTCGCGGCGTTCAAGGAAGTAAGTGATTTCAGGACCCAGTTCACGGAAGGTTTCCAGTTTCAAAACTTTATTTACAGGCATTGCACCTCCGTAAATCAAACGGTCATAGAGAGTATAAGTAACGTTGATTTCATCCGGAGCCATTACTTTACTCATCATAAAGGCGCTACGAAGACGTTCTGTATCATAGTGCTTTACGTCCAACGGATGGCAGGCAGTCTGCACAGTGTAATTTACTTGGGCGGAAGCCGTAATTGCGGCGGCACCCAACATCAGGGCAATTGCTAATTTTTTCATGTCTGATATAAACTTTAAATATTAATATGCTGTGATTGAATTTTCTTTTATTTAGCACTTGCTTGGGCTTCTTTTTCGCTACGGATGATGATGCGGCGGTTGATAAGCATCATGGCGATTGCTATCACAACCAGAATTGCAGCACCTGCATACGAGAGTTTTATACCTCTGTATATGGTCCAACCGAAGAAAGAAGCGGCAAAGTCAATGGCTCCACCATCGAAACCTTCGGGAATGTGTGCCGTAGGATCGTGTGTTTCGGCATATACCTGATTGGCGGCCAATGTGAAGTCGGGCGCCATGTCCGTTACGAAGTACAGACCCAATATCAAAGTAATAAGACCGATGATGAGAGTTTTTAACACATTACCTTTGGTAAAGGGCAATATCATGGGGAACAAGTAGAACATACCTGCAAGTGAAGCCAATGGCAGGAACTGGTTACCCGGCAGGAATACGGCAAGCGCCAGAATAACGGGAATCAGGATAACCGACGCCACCAGTGTAGCGGGGTGACCGATAACCAATGCAGGACTCATACCGATATGTACTTTCTTACCGTTGAATTTGGCTTTTACCAGTTCCGAAGTCTTTTCGGAGATAGGTTTCAATCCTTCGATAAACAGAGAAGTGATGCGGGGAATAAGTTCCATTACGGCTCCCATCGTAATACCCAGGAAGAGTACTTTCTTGATGTCGAGCTGTGCAGCCCAACCTATCAGCATGCCTACGATAACTCCCAATACCAACGGTTCGCCTATTACGCCGAACTTTTTCTTCATGCCTTCTGCATCGATTTCCAGTTTGGAGAAACCGGGGATTTTGTCTAACGCCTTGTTGATAAGTATGGCAAACGGTGTAAAGCTCTGGCAGAAAGGTTGAGGAATGGAGATTCCGTCCAAATCATAGAACTTTTGGAATTTTTCTGCAGTGAGGTCTGCGCAAACCAGTGTAATAACATAGCAGATGATGGCTGCGAAGTAACCCCATGCCAAGTTTTGGCCGGTAACAAAATAGGCCACAGCGCCGATGAAAGCGAAATGCCAGTAGTTCCACAAGTCTATGTTTACCGTACGTGTGGTCTTAGTGATAAGCATCAGGAAATTAACGCCTAAGCAGATAGGAATGATGAGTGCACCAACGGCGGTATTGTAAGCTACGGCGGCGGCTGCAGGCCATCCCATGTCGAATACATTCAGTTGCAGGTGATACAAATCGGATATGGCTTTCAAGGGAGTGTCAAAGTTTGTTGTCAGCAGGGCGGTGACTACACCCAAACCTACGAATCCGACTCCGACGAAGAGACCTGATTTCAGAGCCTTTCCAAATTTCATTCCGATGCACATGCCTATGATTGTAAAAATAATAGGCATCATTACAGACGCTCCCAAAGCGATGATGTAACCGAAAACTTGTTCCATTCTTTTGTGATTTAATTGATAAATGATTATGTTTTACAATAGTATGAATTGAAAATCGGGGTCAAAAATAAGACCTTTTCCCAATTAATCAAACTGTAAAGGCATAATAAATAGTAAATAAGGATGATTTTGGACAAATTTGTCGTTATCGTGCACAATTTTGTTTGTTTCCGTACACGAAAATCAAAAAATACACCCTCTGCGCCAAAAAGTGCACAGGTGTTTGAAAAGAAACCTCTACTTTTGTTTCGTGAAAAATTATAAGGTCTAATACCAAAAAAGAACAACTTCATGAAAAAGAACTCTATTTGTAATTTTATTGTATCCGGTTTATTGTTGTTTTCTCCTTTGAGTATGTTTGCGCAGGGTGTAAGCACAAACCTGCCGTGGTCGGTACGTATGGTGGAATCCGAAATGATTCGCTGCCCGGAATCCTGGCAACTGGATTTTCAGCCGAAGCTGAAATGGGACTATTGCCACGGTCTGGAGCTGCAATCTATGCTGGATGTATATGACCGTTACGGTGATCAGAAAATCTATGATTATGCATTGGCCTATGCCGATACAATGGTAAATGCCGACGGAACTATCAAAATGTACAAACGTGAAGAATACAGCCTTGACCGTATAAACTCCGGTAAATTTATGTTCCGTATCTACGAACAGACAAAGGATGAGAAATACAAGAAAGCGCTTGCTTTGATGAGAAGCCAGCTCGATGAGCATCCCCGAAATGCCGACGGAGGTTTTTGGCATAAGAAGATTTACCCGAACCAAGTATGGCTGGACGGTATTTATATGGGAGCTCCTTTCTATGCGGAATATGCTTTCCGTAACAATCGGGTAAATGATTATGCCGATGTTATCAATCAATTCCTGATGGCTGCGCGCCATACTTACGACCCGAAGAACGATGTTTATCGTCATGCTTGCGACGTAAGCCGCAAAGAGCGTTGGGCAGATCCGGTTACCGGACAATCCAAACATAGCTGGGGACGTGCTATGGGCTGGTACGCTATGGCATTTGTCGATGCTTTGGATTTTATTCCGGAACATGAAGCGGGACGTGACTCCATGTTGATTATCTTCAATAAAATAGCTTCTCAGATAAAACGTCTGCAAGATTCCAAGACCGGTTTGTGGTATCAGGTATTGGACAAGAGCGGGGCCCCGGGCAATTATCTGGAATCTTCCTGCTCTACCATGTTTGTATATTCCCTGTTTAAGGGCGTACGTAAGGGATATATCGATAAATCCTATCTGGAAGTGGCTGTTAAAGGATATAAAGGCATTCTTGATAACTTTATAGAAGTGGATAAGAACGGTGTGGTAAGTATCACAAAAGCTTGTGCCGTAGCCGGTCTTGGTGGAAAAGTGTATCGTTCGGGCGATTATGATTATTACATCAATGAAACAATCCGCAACAACGATCCTAAAGCCGTGGGTCCGTTTATTCTTGCATCATTGGAGTGGGAACGTCTTCAGGACGTGAAAGCAATCGTTAATCAGAAGTGATGATGAAAGTTACTGTGAAAACATTGTGTTGCTTTGTGATGACTTTGCTGTGCGGAATCGGTTCTTTATCTGCGGCACAGCAATGGAAAGACACGATTGTGGTTGCACGTGACGGTACGGGAGATTACCGTACGCTGACCGAAGCGATGGAAGGTATCCGTGCTTTCATGGATTATAAGGTGACGGTATTGGTTAAAAAGGGAGTATACAAAGAAAAGGTCGTTCTTCCTTCCTGGCTGGAAAACGTCGATTTTATCGGTGAGAATGTAGAGAATACGATTATTACCTATGACGACCATGCCAATATAAACAAGATGGGTACTTTTCGTACCTATACTTTAAAAGTGGAGGGAAGTTCCATTACTTTTAGGAACTTGACGATAGAGAATAACGCCGCACGATTGGGGCAGGCTGTTGCGCTTCATACGGAAGGCGACCGTCTGGTCTTTATCAATTGCCGTTTTCTGGGAAACCAGGATACCGTTTACACCGGTGCGAAAGGTACCCGTCTCTATTTTCTGAATTGTTATATCGAGGGTACTACCGATTTCATCTTTGGTCCTTCTACCGCATTATTCAAGGATTGCATTATTCATAGTAAATCCAATTCATACATAACGGCCGCCTCTACTCCAAAGGAGATTGAAGTGGGTTATGTGTTTAAGAATTGCAGACTGACTGCTGCTCCGGGCGTCGATAAGGTTTATTTGGGACGTCCGTGGCGCCCGTATGCGGCTACCGTATTTATCAACTGTGAATTGGGCAGGCATATTTGTCCGGCAGGCTGGAATAATTGGCGTAATCCCGAAAATGAGAAGACAGCCCGCTATGCCGAATTCGGCAATACGGGAGAGGGAGCTGATGATACCAACCGGGTGAAATGGATAAAGCGGCTGACCCAAAAGGATGTTGCAAAGTATGAAGATATGAGCTACCTTTTCAAGATATGCAGTGAGTGGAAACCGTAAGCTAAACTTACGGTTTCAGAAAGTCCGCTCTCATGGGGCTGAAACAGTCGATTAATATACCGGCTTCCAGACAAGTGCATCCGTGTTCGGCGTCCGGTTCAATGTAAACTCCGTCGCCTGCCGACACGATTTGTTTTTCACCATTAACGGTGAATTCAAATTTGCCGCTTGCCACATAAGTTGTCTGGGTATGATAATGGGTGTGCGGTGTGCCTACGGCGCCTTGCTCAAATTTAACCTTAACGAGCATTACCTGACCGTCATACCCCAAAATCTGACGAACAACGCCTTCACCGGCGGGTTCCCATACTTTCTCGTTTTCGAGAACGAATGTATTGCTTCTAGTCTTTTTCATTGTGTGGAAGATATTTTATTTTGGCAAATATACGATATTAAATAATAAGTTTGAAAACCATGAAAAATAAATTGATTCTGCTGTTGGCAGCATTTTTTCTGTGTTCCGCTTTCACGGCTGATAAGCCGGTAATCACGATATTTATGATTGGTGATTCCACAATGGCAAATAAGTCGTTGGCGGGCGGTAACCCTGAAAGAGGGTGGGGGCATGTATTGCCCGGTTTCTTTTCAGAAGATATACGGGTGGATAATCATGCTATGAACGGGCGCAGTTCCAAGAGTTTTATTGATGAGGGACGCTGGGACAAAGTTCTTTCACAGATGAAGAAAGGCGATTATGTGTTTATCCAGTTCGGACATAATGACGAGAAGCCGAGAGCAGACCGCCATACAGATCCGGGAACAACTTTCGATGCCAACCTGCGTAAGTTCGTTAATGAAACCCGTGCGAAAGGCGGCATCCCCGTTTTGTTCAATTCCATCGTACGCCGTAACTTCGGCACAGCCGACAATAAAGCCGTAGCAGAAGCTATTCTTCAGGATGATATCCGTAAAGGAATCAACCCTGATGCCAAACAGGATGCTTCTCAAAAACACAGCGTGGTGGAAGGAGACAAACTGATTGATACGCATGGAGCCTATCTGGATTCTCCGCGTAATGTAGCGAAGGAACTGAATGTTCCTTTTATCGATATGAATAAGCTCACCCACGATCTGGTAGAGGGACTGGGACCGGAAGAATCGAAGAAGCTTTTCATGTGGGTACCTGCCAACACTATCTCCGCCATGCCTAAAGGGCGCGAAGACAATACTCATCTCAACATATACGGCGCACGTGTCATTGCCGGTATTACGGTAGATGTCATTGCCCGGGAAGTGCCTGAGTTGGCAAAATATGTTCGCCATTATGATTTCGTGGTAGCGCAAGACGGTAGCGGCGACTTTTTTACCGTACAGGAGGCTATCAATGCCGTACCCGATTTCCGCAAGAATGTCCGTACCACGATACTGGTGCGTAAAGGCGTATACAAAGAAAAGCTGATTGTGCCCGAAAGCAAGATTAACGTCTCCTTGATAGGCCAGGAAGGGGCTGTCATATCATACGACGATTATGCCGGCAAGCCGAACGTTTTTGGTGAAAATAAAGGTACGTCCGGTTCGTCTTCCTGCTATATCTATGCACCCGACTTTTATGCGGAGAATATTACATTTGAAAATACATCCGGTCCGGTAGGACAGGCGGTTGCCTGTTTTATCAGCGCCGACCGCGCTTATTTTAAGAACTGCCGTTTCCTCGGTTTTCAAGATACGCTCTACACCTACGGAAAAGGAATGCGGCAGTATTATGAGGACTGTTATGTAGAAGGTACGGTCGATTTTATATTCGGTTGGTCTACGGCGGTATTCAATCGCTGCCATATCCATAGTAAACGCGATGGTTATGTCACGGCTCCTTCTACCGATGAAGGGCAGAAATACGGCTATGTATTCTATGACTGCAAACTGACTGCGGATGCAGACGTGAAGAACGTTTATCTATCCCGTCCGTGGCGTCCTTTTGCCCGGGCCGTGTTTATTCATTGTGATTTAGGAAAGCATATTCTTCCCGCCGGTTGGCACAATTGGAACAAGAAAGATGCCGAGAAAACGGTTTTCTATGCTGAATATGACAGCTATGGTCCGGGAGCCAATCCTAAATCCCGTGCCGCTTTCTCTCATCAGTTGAAAGACACGGAAGGATATGAAATCGAGACAGTTCTTGCCGGTAGCGACGGTTGGAATCCGGTTGCCAACGGTAATGCGCTGGTAGACATCAAACGTTGATTGATAAAACAAGTCTGAAATGGTAAAGAATAAAACAATTCTGGGAGTTATCACTCTGCTGCTGGGGATGGCATTGACTGCCGCCGCAGAGAATTATCCTTACAGGAGCGATGTGCTTTGGGTAACCGTTCCTAATCATGCCGATTGGCTCTATCGGACAGGCGAGAAAGCTACCGTAGAGGTGCAGTTCTACAAATACGGTATTCCGCAAGACGGCGTGACAGTCAATTACGAACTCGGAGACGATATGATGCCTTCCGATACAAAAGGTTCCGTTATATTGAAGAACGGCAAGGCCGTCGTTACTATCGGTAGCATGAAGCAGCCCGGGTTTCGGGATTGCCGTCTGCAAGCCACTATTGGCGGAAAGACTTATAAGCACCATGTAAAGGTAGGCTTCTCACCCGAGAAGCTTCAACCTTATACGAAGACACCTGCCGATTTTGATGAGTTTTGGGATAAGAATAAATCCGAAGCCGCGGCTTTCCCTTTGGCATATACGAAAGAGCGGGTTGAAAAGTATTCCACCGATGAGATAGATTGCTATTTGGTTAAGCTCCGGCTTAACGGTCGCGGACAGAGTATCTATGGTTATTTGACTTGTCCCAAGAATATGCGGAAAGGTGCCTGTCCGGTAGTACTTTGCCCGCCGGGAGCAGGAATCAAAACCATCAAAGCCCCTCTTCGCCACAAATACTATGCAGAACAGGGTTGCATCCGTTTCGAGATAGAGATACATGGACTCAATCCGGAGATGCCCGAAGCCGAATTTAAGGAAATTAGCAATGCGTTCAACGGCAGAGAGAACGGATACCTGTCCAACGGCTTGGATAACAAGGACAATTATTACATGAAGCGTGTGTATCTGGCATGCGTCCGCAGTATTGATTTCCTGACTTCCTTACCGGAATGGGATGGCAGAAATGTTATCGTGCAAGGCGGTAGCCAGGGTGGCGCTTTGGCGCTGATTACCGCCGGATTGGATACCCGTGTGACAGCATGCGTTGCCAATCATCCGGCTTTAAGCGATATGGCAGGATATAAGGCTGGCAGAGCCGGCGGTTATCCGCATTTCTTCCGTGTGGCCGGCATGGATACTGCCGACAAGCTGAATACAATGGCCTATTATGATGTAGTAAACTTTGCCCGCCGGATAAAAATCCCTACTTACATGACTTGGGGGTACAACGATGATACCTGTCCGCCTACTACCAGTTATATTGTATACAATGTATTGGATTGTCCCAAAGAAGCGCTTATTACTCCCGTTAACGAACATTGGACATCCGAAGATACGGAGTATGGACATTTGGTCTGGATAAAGAAACATCTGAAACAGTGATTAACGGTTGGGAGTGTGTCAAAATGTATTTGAACACTCCCAGCCGTTAATCATTGTTTCTCATTTCTTTATTAAAAAACTCCAGCGCCTCCTTTTGCATCTCTTTGTTAAAGAAGTGCTTCTCTTCCCATATTTTAGTGACAAGCCTGTCGCCGGCGTGCCGGCTTTCCCATACTTCCCTCATCGCTTGATACGCATCTTTCACCCCTGCCACCGGGAATAACTTGTCTTTAGCTCCGTTGAAGAAAAGAGAGGGTTTGGGGCACGCGATACTTGCCGTATGCGGGTAATCCAGATAACGCCTTAAATTTGGAATAAGCATGGAGTAGGCCGAACCGCCTTTGTTCTGATTATTGGTCAGCGTCATCAGATGTTCCGTGGTATTCATCCAGCAGATGGAAGCGGATGCCTTTACACAATCGGTCAGCGCAGCCAACATCCATGAACGGTAAGCTCCCATGGAGAATCCCAAGCAACCGACCTTTTCCTTATCCACCATTGGCAGAGAAGCCAGAAATTCAGCGCTGCGTACATCATCTATATTGATAAAGGCTCCCCAGGACGCCCCCATTTGCATAAAATTGGAAGCCAGTGCCTGTTGCCCGTCATAACTTACCCCTTCCTTTCGTCCGCGTTCTCCCCAAAACAAGGCGTCAATGGACAATACCACATAACCGTTTTGCGCAAAGTAATCCCCTGTATATTGCCCGTCGTAACAACGAATCACCCAGTCCCCGGCATCGGCCGATATTTCCGGTGAAACACCGAAAGGACGCACCATTTTCTCTTTGCCGATGGAAAAGTGCGCTCCATGGTCGTGCAGCATTATTATGGCCGGAAAAGGCCCTTTTCCGTCAGGAACCAATAAATAGGCCGGTATGCGAGACCATTCCGAAACATTGAACCATATTTTGCGGGCTTCATATCCTGCCCGTTGCTCCGTTCCGACAACGGACATATCGTATTCTTTGGGAGCGGGAGGCAGATTCTGCATACATTCCATCACCGTTTTCCGTGCTTCCGCTCTCCATTTTCCGAAGTCTTTTGTAGCGGAATTTCCCCATGCTTCGGGATAGGTAAGTTGTTGTTTCAGTTGCTCGTAAAAAGCGGGCATATTCTTTATCACCCCGTAGCTTATTGTATCTGTCTGTGCTTTTACAGTCCGGTTGGCGAAAAGTAAAAAGGAAAAAAGAATAACAAATAGTCTCATGCCGATATTTAAAATAAAAACAAAGATACAAGATTTTTCAACGAAATATGTATCTTTACGCCACAGAATGAATATATTATGAGAAAAATCTTATATCTGATTGTCGGTTTGATATGCGCATTGCCGGTTAAGTCGCAGCCGGACTGCCTGTTTACCCATTATTCATCCGAAGAAGGCCTTTCCCAGAATACGGTAATGTGTATTTTGCAGGACAGGAAAGGGAATATGTGGTTTGCCACATGGGACGGCATTAATAAATTTAACGGATATGTTTTCAGAACCTATAAGGCAAAGTTCGATAACCGGATTAACCTGACGAATAATCGCGCCGACCATATGTATGAAGACAAATACGGCTTCCTTTGGTTGCAGACGTATGATAATCAAGTCTATCGCTTTGATACCCGTTCCGAAACCTTTGAAAGCGTTCCCGCTACGGAGGAGAAAGGCGGCAAAGCGGTCATAGCTTCCGTTAAGGTGTTGCCATGCGGTTCTGTATGGCTGCTTTCGGAGAATGAGGGAGCTATCCGTGTGAAAACGGATCCGGCCACCTATCGTCTCACCTCGGAGTGGTATTCTGACAAATCGGGCTTGTTTCCGGCCACCCATGTATATGATATTTATGAAGACCTTGCCGGAAACGAGTGGATGCTGACCAATAACGGATTGGGGATGCTTGCCGAAGGCAGCCGTGAACTCGTTTCTTATTTTGTGGAAACAGCCAATAAGGAAGAAACGTCCGGCCAAGTCTTTTATACAGCCCGGGAGTGCGGAAATGAAATCTTTTTCGGTTCGGATAACGGACGTGTATGGCGTTATCAAAAGAAAGGCGGGCAATTCCTTTTATTGCAGCTACCCGGTACTTCCCGTATCGTGGCGATAAAGAACATCGATGAGCACGACCTTGTGATTGTGACGGAAACCGATGGATTCTTCACTTACAACATACAGTCCGGAGCAACCGAGCATTATGAGGCGTCCCGTTTGCCAAAAGCGCCGGTACGTTCCATCTATGTGGATAAGTACTCGGAAATATGGTTTGAGCAGGAAGTGCCGGGCACCGTCGCGCATTTCAATACGAAAACGAAGGTCTTGAAAACGGAAGTGATACGTGTGGAGCCTACCAGCACAGACCGTTCGCGTCCGGCGTTTCATGTGCACGAAGATATTTACGGTACGGTATGGGTGCATCCCTATGGCGGTGGCTTTTCGCGTTTTGATAGAGCGAGCAATAGCCTGCGAGCTTTTTACAACGGCTTGTCGGATGCCGACTGGCGTTTTTCCAATAAGATTCATTCGGCTTTTTCTGACAGGCAGGGTAACCTGTGGATGTGTACCCACTCCAAAGGATTGGAAAAGATTACCTTCCAGCCCTCTCTGTTCAGCATGATAACGCCCGAACCTCATCGGTACGAGTCGTTGAGCAATGAGGTACGTGCGTTGTGTGAAGATGCGCGGCACAATCTCTGGGTGGGATTAAAAGACGGCAAGCTAAGGGTTTATGATAAGAACCGTACAGAATACGGATACCTGACGGAAACCGGTGTCGTATCCCGTACGGGAACTCCGCTAAGAGGGAATGTTTATTTTATTTTTCAAGACAGCGGGCACAACCTTTGGATTGCCACCAAAGGAGAGGGCTTGGTAAAAGCGGAACCTCAGGGAGAGATGCGCTATAAACTGACACGTTATCAACACCGGAAAGATGATATTTACAGTTTGAGCGATGACAATGTGTATTGTGTCTACGAGGATGATAAAGGTCGTATTTGGGTTGCCACTTTCGGCGGCGGGATAAATTATCTGACCCGCAACCGGGACGGTAAGGAGATATTTGTCAATCACCGCAACAACCTGAAAGGCTTTCCTATCGACAAATGCCATAAGGTGCGCTTCATAACCGGCGACCATCAGGGTAATATATGGATTGCCACTACTGTCGGGGCGCTGATGGTCAACGGTAGTTTCAAAAATCCGGAAGATGCCGTATTCCATCATTATCTGCGTGTGCAGGACGATATGTACAGTTTGAGCAACAATGACGTGCATTGGATTCTGTCCACCCGTAAAAAAGAACTCTATCTGGCCACCTTTGGCGGGGGATTGAATAAGTTGCTGTCTGTAAACGCGGACGGCCATGCAAGGTTCCGGTCATACTGCGTTGAGGATGGCCTGCCTTCGGATATATTGCTTTCCATTCGTGAGGATAACGGGGGAAATCTCTGGATGAGCACCGAGAACGGTATCAGTAAGTTTATCCCGGGAGAAGAACGGTTCGAGAATTACGCCGACGAGCGTATCTCGTTCCGTGTACGTTTCAGCGAGGCGGCATCGCTTTATACCTCATGGGGAGACCTCATGTACGGAACGAGCGACGGCATTTTTCTTTTCAATCCGGACTCCACCCGGAAAAGCGGCTACGTCCCGCCGATTGTCTTCTCTAAACTGTTGATATCAAATGAAGATGTGATACCGGGTACGAATTCGATACTGCGACAGAGCCTGGACGATACCCGCAAGTTGACGCTCTCTCACAAAGAGAATATTTTCACCATTCAGTTTGCGGCGCTCGACTATACGGAACCTTCGGAAATACAGTACGCCTATATTCTGGAAGGTTTTGAAAAGGCGTGGAACTACGTAGGCAAGCAACGGATGGCTACTTATACCAACCTGCCCAAAGGCCATTATGTGTTTAAGGTCCGCTCCACCAATGCCGAAGGGATATGGACGGAAAATACGCGCTTGCTCGATATAGAGGTGCTTCCTTCTTTCTGGGAAACTCCTTTCGCCTATTTCCTGTATGTCTTGTTCGTATTGCTGATTATCGTTACAGCCGTTTATATCCTGTTTACAATCTATCGCTTGAAGCATGAGGTGTCCGTGGAGCAGCAAATGACAAACATGAAACTGCGCTTCTTTACGGATATTTCTCATGAACTGCGTACTCCTTTGACATTGATTTCCGGTCCGGTTGAGTACGTGCTGGCGAATACGCAATTACCGGCGGATGCCCGCGAGCAGTTACAGGTGGTAGAACGCAATACGAACCGCATGCTGCGTCTTATCAATCAGATACTCGACTTCCGGAAGATTCAGAACAAGAAGATGAAAATGCAGGTGCAGCACATCGATGTGGTGGCTTTTACCCGTAAGATTATGGAGAACTTCGATTCTGTGGCCGAGGAGCATCATATAGACTTCTTGTTTGAGACGGAAAAGGCGGAGCTTTATCTGTGGGTAGATGCGGATAAGTATGAAAAGATTATTTTCAACCTGCTTTCCAATGCTTTCAAGTATACTCCGAACGGAAAGATGATTAAGCTGTTCATCCATGAGGACGAGGAGACGGTTTCCATCGGCGTGCAAGACCAGGGCATCGGTATTGCCGAGAATAAGAAGAAATCAATCTTTGTCCGGTTCGAGAATCTGGTAGACCGTAACTTGTTCAATCCGAGTACGGGCATCGGTCTTTCATTGGTGAAGGAGCTGGTGGAAATGCATAAGGCGCTGATTTCGGTAGACAGTAAATTGGGCGAAGGAAGCTGCTTCAAGATAGACTTTATGAAAGGTAAGGAGCATTATGACGAGGCGGTGGAATTTATGCAGGATGATACAACGGCCGGTCTGGAAATCCGTCGGCAGAATATGGCGGGTACGGAAGAAACCGTTTCCCCGCAACCGCCGGCAGAAGAGCCTCCGCAAGGGCAAGAGGCTGAGGAAACATCCAAAGGCCTGATGCTTTTGGTAGAAGATAATTCCGAACTGCGTATCTTCCTGCGCAGTATCTTCGCTTCCGAGTATCGCATTGTAGAGGCTGCCAATGGTGTGGAGGGGCTGGACAAAGCGTTGAAGTTCCTGCCGGATATTATTATCAGCGACGTGATGATGCCGGAAAAAGACGGTATCGCCATGACCCGTGAACTGCGTGCCGATATGACTACCAGTCATATTCCCATTGTGTTGCTTACGGCGAAGTCGTCCATCGAAAGTAAGCTGGAAGGATTGGAATACGGTGCCGATGATTATATAACCAAGCCTTTCAGCGCTACCTACCTGAAAGCGCGTGTAAAGAATCTGCTTGCCCAACGGCAGAAGTTGCAGGCTCTGTACCGTCAGGACTTGATGCCGGCAGGAGTTGCAGCGCCCGTTCCCGCCTCCGGAGAGCAGAATGACGAGAATATAACGGATGTTCCCGAAGCGGATAAAGCTCCGGTGATGTCGCCCAACGACCGTAAGTTTATGGATAAGCTTGTAGAGCTTATGGAGAAGAATATGGATAATGGTGACTTGGTGGTGGATGATTTTGTTCGGGAACTGGCCGTCAGCCGTTCTGTTTTCTTCAAGAAGCTGAAAACCCTGACGGGTTTGGCGCCTATCGAGTTCATCAAGGAAATGCGCATCAACCGTGCAGTCCAGCTGATAGAAACCGGAGAGTATTCCATGACGCAAATATCCTATATGGTCGGTATCAACGACCCGCGCTATTTCAGTAAATGTTTCAAGCAGAAAATGGGCATGACGCCGACAGAGTATCGGGATAAATCGCTGAGATAAACCGCTATTTCGTATTCAAAATGAACATAAACCGTTTGAATATGTTTTCTTTGAATAATTAGAAACCAAACCATAACTATGATTATATATTTAATTAGTTTGCTTGTTATAGGCTCGGCAATAGCCTGGAGCCTGAAGAAAGCCCCTTCAGATACGGAATTGTGGGGAGAGGATGAACAAGAAAAAGAGTAAAAACGAGAGGGACATCATCCAAATGATGTCCCTCTTCCTTGCAAAGAATGCCTATCTAATATCTTTCGATTTAAATAGCATTATTTTCCTTTCGGTTTATCGGAAACTTCTTAATGCTTGAATTGTTTTTTCCATTCCTTGTACATCTTCAAGGCTTCTACCGGCCAATAACCGTACCAGTCATATCCGGTTCGCCTTTCCGCGTTTACGTCAGACAGTTTCCATACTTTCTCACCGGAACGTTTAGCCATAAACGGCCTGTTGTCAGACAGTTCATAAAAACGGCTCCAGATAGCGGGAGCGGTTTCATCTTTAACCACTACGTTGTCGTAAGGATATTCATGGTTTATGATATCTTTTCCCTGCAATGGAACGCGTTCAATCCGGATACCTTCTATTTTAGAGTTATTGAACCATGCTATCGCCGCTTCTATCGCCTGGATAACCTCTTCCGAGGGATTCTTTATTCCCATGAGAAAGATGGTGATTGCAGTACTTTCCCATGCCGTTAATCCCGGTAACTCAAAAGTCCTGGCTTTTACGGGAACAAGGGTTTCGTTATCATATTGTTGTGCCCATGCTGTTTTAACACCATTCTGTACATATTGTGTTTTCAGTACTACGGCAAGCCCCTTATCGTATGACTTCTGTATTGCATTGAGCATACCGGAGTCCAGCCATAAAAAGCTGGAGTCTCCTTGCAGTATGTTTCTGAACAGTTCCAAAGTACCGGTGGTAACATCATCATTAAAAGTAACGGCATCTACATCCCAGCCTCTCCAGCCGCCATTGTCCTTTTGTGTGGAGAGCAGATAGCGTAGACCTTTTTCCGAGGCGGCTCTGTATTTCTGTTTCTTGGTTAATGTGTACACATCCGCCAGATACTCTATTTGCGAGAATGTATTCCGGTTGTCAAGTGTACTCCGCTTCTGCCCGTCTTTCAGGCCGGCTTTTATGGAATCTATGTTCAGTACGCCTGCCCAGTCCATGTTTTTCAGCCAGCCGCCGTCTTCATTTTGATATGCAATCAGATTGTCGGCAATCTTCTCGTAATCCTTTTCGGCATAGCGGGCATAGGTACGGTCAGGGTGCAGTAGGTTCCAATGGTGTATTCCGTCCTGCAAAGCATCTAAAGAAGGCGCTTTCTGTGCAAAGACAGCGGCGGGAAATAAAATGCCTATCAGGAATATCTTTAATTTCATCATAGTGCAATTTATTAAAATCCGGGATTCTGTTTTACAGTTTCTTTATTACGGTTGATGGCATCCAATGGGATGGGGCGGAGTATTTTGTAATTGCCGTCATTGCCCACAAAGTCACTGACTTTGATGTTATCGTGATTATATGCGAAACATGCTTGTCCGTCATAAGTGCCATTGGCAACATATTGAATTAAGCGTCCGGTACGTTTCAAGTCCATCCAACGGTGATATTCTCCTGCCAACTCACGCGCGCGTTCGTCCAGAATAAAGTCGATGCCTTGTTCTCCGGTCACATCACTTTCCTGTACCGAGAGGTCATATCCGGCTTCCGTAGCACGTTCGCGCAGCTCGTTAATCTTAACCTTTGCCTTGTCGGGCTGATTCAGTTTTACATAAGCTTCTGCGGCTACCAGATAAGTTTCTCCCAGACGCGCTAAGATGATGTCATGCGTGCTGCCGGTCATAGAAAACGCGGAAGTGGGGTCGTCGAACTTTCTTATACAAGCCACTCCGTAATCATCCGTACACTTATCGGCGTATGCTGTCATATTGCCTTTTCTGTCCTCGCTCATCTCACTCATTTTGATGACAGTCGCATTCTGGCGCAGAGTCGGATTTTCGTTCTTCCAAGCAGTGATGTCAGCATCCGACATCCAGCCGGGAGCATAGAAATACTTAATTGGAGAGGTTGTCGGAGCAGTGTAATAATCATAGTAGAATTTATGCAGTTCCAGCATGAATGTACCTTCATAACGCTTGTCACCTTTCGTAAAGAGATTGTGCAGATGAACGGTCGGCGCAAGGTAACCGGCGTTGTATTTGTTCTTTTCTTCGGCACCGCCTAAGTATACGCCGAATACCGATTGTTGCATATTACCGTCTTTGCTCAAGTCTTCCAACGTAGCGCTGCTGTACTGTACAGACCAGAAGATTTCATCGTTTTCTTCATTGTTAATGCTGAACACATCACTGAAAGCGATGGTCGGTTTTTCTCCGTTTATGGCTTTCTCGGCATATTGGGCTGCATTGGTAAAGTCATTGCTGTCTGCAAAAGTTTCATAACCTCTTGCCAGGTAAGTTTTGGCGAGGAAATGCATGGCGGCGCGTTTGTTGGCGCGTCCGAAGTTGTCTCCGGTAGCTTCCGAACGTTCCAGCAGTTGTGAGTCGTCGGACGACAGGTAAGCGAACTCATCTATAACGAACTGATAAACGTTTTCGGCGCTCTCGCGTGCATGGTTCATTACTGCGGATTCAAACATTGTTGTGTTTAAAGCTACCCCGCCGAAGTGCTGTACCAGTAAGTAATAATAGTAAGCTCTCAAGAAACGCGCTTCGTCTACATATTGCAGTCTTACAGAAGAATCTTCTGTCGATTCGCCATAATATATAACGGAATTCGCCAGTTGTATTCCTTTGTAGCATTCGGTATAAAACTCTTGCACGTCTTTGTCGGCGGAATTGTAAGACGAGCCATACAGACCGATGGCGTCCACACCTTGTTTACCGCCGGCAAACAAGTCCGTTCCTGCGCTGAATACCCAGGGAGCTCCGCCGTAGATGCTTCTTAAAGAAGAATATGTACTGTTCAACAGGCTGTTGAAACCGGTTTTGGTATTATAGAATTCATTTGAGGGAACATCCGATCTGTTATCTTGTTCCAAAAAGTCTGAGCAACTGCTTATGCTAAGCCCTAACAGGCAGGTTGCGATGTATATTGCTTTTTTCATCGTTATCAGGTATTAAAATTTTAAATTGACTCCAACTTGGTATGTGCGTGAACTCGGTCCGCCTGTTCCGTCATTTAAGGCGGCATCCGCCCATTCCGGATCAAAGCCCTTATAACTTGTAAAGGTAAACGGATTCAATACATTGACATACAAACGCAAATGGTCTACACCAATCTTGGACATCCAGCTTTTGGGGAATGTGTAACCCAAAGTGATGTTCTTGATTTTCACGAAAGAGTTGTCTACGTAAGAGTTACCTACATAAGTCGTCTGTTTGTCGGTACCCCAACCGATACCGCCGCCATAGTTGTTGTTGGCTGTATTGGTAGGATAAGGATATGCGCCCATGTGAGCTTCCGTAGTTAAGGTATAACCGCTTCCGTCGGCATTGAGCACGGGAGTGCCTGCGGGAATATAATAATCCATTTTCAGCTTGTTACGTCCGCGGTCTTTGTAGTTTGTGAATTCGGCCATGAACGGACTTTCTACCATACCGCCTTGTTTGGTATAGATGGAGAAAGAGAAGTCGAAGTTCTTATAGGTCATGTTTGAGGTAACGCTACCTGTCCATTTCGGTAATGCATGGCCTAAAACAACCAAGTCGTTTTCATCAATTACTCCGTAGCCCTCTTCACCGGGTTGCTGCTGGTCTTTCAGCTTCATTTCACCTTCGATGAACTTAGTCTTGATAGCGTCGTTTGTGGCATAAGCCCTTGCCTCTTCGGCTGTACAAACTCCGGCGTATTCATAGTCGTAGATAACGTCGATAGGCTGGCCGATGAACCATTTATTGGCTACTAAGTCTTCTTTGCCGCCGTTCAATTCCAATATTTCGTTTTTGTTCTTGGCAAAAGAGAAAGTAGTGCTCCAGTAGAAATCCTTGGTCTGTACGTTTACTGTGCTTAATGAGATTTCAACACCTGTATTCTTTACCTTACCTACGTTGTTCATCATGGCTCCTGTTGAAGAACCCAGTTCCAGCGGCGTTAATTGTTCCATTAGCAAGTCTCTTGAAACCTTGTTGTACCAGTCGATGCTACCGCTGATGCGATTGTTGAGGAATCCAAAGTCCAGACCGACGTTAATTTCCCTTGTCTTTTCCCAGGTCAGCAAAGTATTGGTAATGCCGTTGATGCCGTATCCGTAGGCCGGTGCGCCACCGTAATTATACCAATATTTGGTTCCTGCCAGCGATTGTGTATCATAAGGTCCCACATTGGCGTTGTTACCGGTCAGACCGATACTTGCTCTTAACTTCAGGTTGCTGATCCATGAGAGTTCTTTTGCAAAGTCCTCTTCACTGATACGCCATGCCAATGCCATGGATGGGAAAGCGCCCCAACGGTTATCTTTCTGGAATTTGGAGCTTCCGTCCCAACGGCTGGATACGGTTGCCAAATAACGTCCTTTATAAGCATAGTTCAGGCGGAGTACATAGGAGAGCATGGTCAATTTTTCGTAATAACTGTCTGCATTGCTCAGGAAGCCGGCAGAACCTGTATTATACCAGTCTACATCGAAAGGCATATCGTTGGCGGTAATGGCATCCCCTTCTTTGGTTGCGCTATATACGCTGAACAATGCCAACGCGTTGATACTGTGGTCGCCGAATGTTTTGGTATAATTGGCTTGCGTATCCCAGGTATATGTAAAATAATCAACATTGGTGATAGTAGCCGTATTGTAAGGGTCGCCCGTGCTCGGGTTCTTGGAAGAGAACTGGCTGTCTGTATTCACACCATAGAATTCGCCTCGCTTGCTGCGGTTGTATGTAGGAGAGAATGTGGTTTTCAGAATAACTTCCTTGATAGGAGAGTACTGTAAGTACAAGTTACCCATAACATCGTAACTGCGTGTCTCGTCAGTGGAATTTGCTCTATCCACCAATGGGTTCAATGTAGAGGTGAAACCGCCGCCATCGGGGAATATCACTTCGTCTTTGGCCGGCTGGAGTATTAATTCTCCTTTATTTTCGCCTTCCCAATAGTAAGGAACCCAGTACGGATTTGCACGGAAACCGGTAATAACCGAATTCTTGCTGCCGTAGTCTTTCAGAGAGGTAGAAAGGTTTACCAACGCGCCGATAGAGAAACGGTCGTTGATTTTGTGGTCTATCGCAGCCTTGACATTCCAACGTTCATAGGAGTCGTGCAGGATACCGTCGTCTTTCTGATAACCCAAACCGACGCGGTAAGAAAGATTCTTTGTATTACCGGCGATGTTGAGGTAATGGTTTTGCTGCTGACCGTCCGTGGTTATCAAATCCGGCCAGTCATAATAACCTTTGGTGGCATAAATATCTTTGATTTTGGCGCTGTTATTTCCCCAGAAAGCGCTCCAATCCGTATCTTTCATCTGATAAGTAGGATGTCCGAATTCGTCTGTGGACTTCAGGGTTGTATAACGCTGGAAACGATAGTTGGTCCATTCGTCGCCACTCATGAATTCCGGCATGTTGGCCACGGTTTTGTAACCGTAATATCCGTCGTAAGTTACTTGAACCTTAGCTTCGTCCTTAATGCTCGTTCCGGCTTGCTTGGTTGTAATCATCACGACACCGTTTGTTGCGCGCGAACCATAGATAGCGGTAGAAGAAGCGTCTTTCAGGATGTCGATTTTTTCTATATCGGCAGGGTTCAGGAAATTCATGTTGTCGCACACCACTCCGTCGATAACGTACAGTGGTTCACCGCCGGCCATAGAACTCTTACCGCGGATAGAGATGTTGAATCCTTCACCGGCACGGCTTGAGCTTTGCGAAATGTCCACACCCGCAACCGAACCTTGCAAGGATTCCATAACGGAAGTGGTACCTTTAGCCATAATCTTATCGCTGTTTACACTTCCGACAGAACCGGTCACATCCGACTTCTTCTGTACACCGTAACCTACAACCACCACTTCATCCAATGCTTGCGCATCTTCTTTCAGCGTTACCTTGATATTGCTCTGGCTACCCACTGTAACGGTCTGTGTGATATAACCGATAAATGATACCTGGATTTTTGCGTTGGGCTGTACGCTAAGTTTAAAATTACCGTCGATGTCAGTAATTACACCGTTAGTAGTGCCTACTTCCAATACGTTTGCACCGATAATTGGTTCACCCGTACCGTCGATTACGGTACCTGAGATTTGGTGACCTTGTGCAAAAGCGACTAAACACAACATACTCAATGATAGAGTAGCTAATGCCCTTTTGGCAAGTCTTTTTAGATTCATAAGTTTGTTTTTTATAGTTATTAAATATAGTAAGGCTGACAACTGTAATGAGATGGTTTCATCCGTTATTGAACACAAAAATATGTGATACTCTGTGAACACCATAGTATTTTTTGGTATTCTTTGTGGAAAAATTAGTTTTTACCCCTGAATTTCTTTTGTGCATGACACCCCTTCTCCCTTCATGTCTTCCTATTCATCGGGGTTTGCGGGTGAACCCCTGTTTTGTGAACTTGAGTTGGGAAGTTGTTTGTTTCTTCATGCGAGCGGCACTACCGGATAGAAATTTCCATAGCGTCCGTGCTTCCGCACGAAGCCGGCGGGCACGAGTCGCTGTGAAAAACTGTTTGGATTTGTCCCTCTCATGGCAGCGGGATTTTGCCTTTTCAGTTCTTTGAAGATGTCGGCGGCGGAGAGGTGGATTACCTCTTCTTTTGAGTCCTCAGCCGTTGCGGGGCGGAAGCAACTGTGCAGCACTTCATCTGCCGGGTTGTGGTGTCGGAAGGCAAGGTTGTGTTCTTGGAGCTCCTGCTCTTCTTCGGCGGTAAACCAGTAGCGGGCTCCGTCTGCAAGCTCTTGTTTCAGTTGCGCATAGATTTGTTTATGTTCGATGTGGCTGCAATCAATTTTATCCTTTACCTCTACGCATAGGAAACGCCGGCTGCCCGTAGTGTCGGAAAGCAAGTCGAAGCGGTTGCTTGTGCCGATGAAAGAAGCGATGCGGGGGAGATTACGGAAGTTCTTTTGATATGCTTTGCAAAGATTTAAATCAGCCATTTGCATCAGGCTTTTGAGTAGCGGCATTTGCTTGGCGGAGTATTTGTCGAACTCATCAAGGTTTAGCAGTCCCATTTCCGACATTTTGCGGGTGACATTACTTCGTGACGTGAGCTCTATTTCGTCCGAATAGTAGCGGGACAGGCTGTCGGGCATCAGACTTTTGCAGAAGGTGGATTTCAGGCAACCCTGCCGGGAACTGACAAGCAGGGGAGCCACGCTGTTGGCATGTTTGCCTGTCCGTCCCGTCCATTGGGCTGCAAGAGCGAGCATCCATGTGTGGAAACCGCTTATCCAGAAGGGTTCGGACGATACGCGGTGTGCCAAATTGTCAATCCGGTCGATACCGTCCCAAGCGGGAAGTTGCTCAAAGTAGAGCAGGAAAGGATGATATTCCGGTACGTATTTGGAAAAAAGAAAGCGGCTGATATCTTTGTCCCAGCATAGGATGCCCCGGGCATGGGCTTCGAGACATAAGGAATTCAGTTCCCGTTTGCTGACAGGGAGGAACGCTTTGTCTGCAATTCCAATGGGGCGGTATTCTGTTTCCTCTGTCAGTCGGTTGTAACGGAAGGCATAGCCGGTTTGCAGGAAGTGGTTAACCTGTTCTGTCGGATTGCATTTCTTTATGCGGGACTGTCTCTTGCGTTTCTTGTTCCTTAATAAAAAGGAGATAAGTTTCATAATACATTTTTTCATCATACACGTTGTTTTTATTGATAGTTTCGTGCCGCGAAGTTACTATCGGGAAACAGCCTTTCGCAAGCCTTTTTCACACTATTATCGCTTGTGGCGTTGAACGTGCCAAGTCCTTGCATTATTGCGTTTTCAATGCGGGATAATTCGTTTTATCTTGTAGCGAAACAGGGTGTTGACAGTAGTCAACAGGTCTGTTTATAGCTGTCGGCGGTTCTGTTTACAATCGTCAACGGCTCTGTCGGCAGTTGCCGGCACCCATTTATTCTCGTAGGAAAAATAGATTATCTCATGGGAAAGCGTTAACTTTACACAGTATAAATAAATACAGCACTATGGCAATTCATTTTGAATGGTATGAGAATCCGGTACCGCCGAACCAGCCGGACGAGAAAAAGCTCCATGCACGCATCACGTACAATGGAAAGATAGGAACAGACTATGTGAGGCGTAAAATTCAGGAGCGTTGCTCGCTGACGGAAACGGATGTAACGGCTGTACTCGATGCGCTGTCGCATGTATTGGGGCAGGAGCTGGGTGACGGTCGCCAAGTGCACCTGGACGGGATAGGTTATTTTCATCCTACGCTGAAATGTATAGAAGAGGTGACGGCGGAAACGAAACGCAAAAATACGAAAGTCCGTTTAAAAGGTATCAAGTTTCGTGCCGACCAAGCGTTGAAGAACGAAGTGGGAGCAGTGAAGCTTAAAAATATCAGGCACAACGGGCATTCCCGCAAACTATCGGATGTGGAAATAGATATGCGTTTGCGAACTTATTTCACCGAACATCAATTAATGACCCGTGCGGACTTCCAGCAGATTTGCGGATTTATGAAGTCGAAAGCGATGGAGCATATTCGCAGGCTGAGGGCGGAAGGGAAGATTCAGAATATCGGAATACCTACGCAACCGGTATATGTGCCCGTAGCGGGGTATTACGGGGTGAGCAGGGATAGGATTGTGCGGCAATAAATTGTTCTTATATTACGAACTGTTTGCATCATGCAGACATTTGTATTCCAGTAATGAGGTTATAGGCTACTGATAGTTTGCTTGTTGATTTCATTACGTTCTTTCTTTTTGCTTTTGTTTCTATTGATTATTTTAATTCTTTTATTTTACCGGATAGGGGGCAAATAGTCATTTATTTATAGGTAGTGCTTGCCAAACTTGGGAAGAGGAATTCGCCCGTGAGACTGGTCGGCGGAAAGATGAAGGGGGTGCCCCAATACTGGACAACCCCTTCTGCAATAATAATTTAATATGAGAATTGAGTCTTATTCTTTGTTTAATACCAGCGTGGATCTCCGACTGCCAAATCTTTAACCGTTTGATTTCCTATAGTTAAATTACCGGAGGCGGCATCTATAAATTGCGGGTCGACAGTCTCCATTGCCACGTCGTCGTGAGCGTCCGCATATTGACTGTTGCTAGTGTTCCAAAGATTAGGACAGTTATAATAATAATTTTGTATGTATGAACATGTTGCCTTCATTTTACCTTTTTTAGCCCAAACGCCAGAAGCGGTATTTTGGGGATTTTCTATTCCAACAC
This sequence comes from Bacteroides clarus, assembly GCF_015555825.1. NCBI lineage: Bacteria > Pseudomonadati > Bacteroidota > Bacteroidia > Bacteroidales > Bacteroidaceae > Bacteroides > Bacteroides clarus. Next base: position 177,285 of record NZ_JADNLF010000007.1, read on the forward strand.
CATAGAAGAAGCATTTCTTGACAGACAGTTGACTGGATGCAGTAGTTTTATCCATTTGGAAAAGACCACTGTTATTTGAGTTATCTAATGTGCAAACGTTATAGAATGTACATTCATTGAATGATACTGTCGCTGTATTTGTTACTTGACAACGCAGAAATGTACGAAAACCATTTCTAAAAGTGGACTTATTAACGACTAAGGAGGTTAATTCGCTTCCTTCACGTAAATCAATGCCGTCACCTTCACTGTCTTTCACATTTTCAATAATGCAATTATCAATGGTAATATTACCAAACTTACCTATTTTATTTGCATAGATCAGATGTTTATTAGTATTGCGTATTTCACATCCTATTATATTTAAGTTTGAAACATTAGCATTGGCGTCTTTTAATTCCAAAAGATTGTCTTGCTCATAGAGTCCGTCTACAATCAGATTGGTTAATGACAAGGATATGGTAGTGGCACCAACAGTGAACCGTCCGTTAATAGTTGGCTTGTCAGATGATTTATAACCAGAGATATTTACAGATTTTGTCAATGCATACTCTCCAAGATCGAACGTACCGGAAACAAGGACTATAGCCGCATTCTCTGCTGCATTATCCAGAATATCCACTAAGTTATCACCTTCTTGAACGACTGTTGCGTCACCAAAGTCTATTAGTGTTTTGAATGTTACTGTACCGCGTGTCTTTTCACCGTTCATCAGTTTTGCAGTGTATGTCGTTTCGGAAACCAAGCCGCTGATTGTAGCGGCTCCGGCTGTAATTTCATCTGTAGTAACTGAATGGGTGATTTCTCCCGGAGTGATGACGATTGTAGTTGCAGTTTCTCCGGCAGGCCAACGTAGTGTTACACTTGTTGCTTGTAAATCATCATCTGATACATCGTAGAATATCTGTTCTGCATCAGTGGAGCGAGTAATGAGACTCCATTTAGAGTCATTCTTTCCTTCCGCAACACTTTTGACTCCAAAAGTATATTCTGTTTCTCCTTCTAAACCAGTAATAGTATAAGTAACATCTTCTGTACTTTCTGTAATCAGTGCGGAAGCACCATCATTCGGGTTACCTTGAAAAACTCCGATTGTGTAAGATGTTGCTCCATTTATGGCATCCCATTTTAGCTCAACATTTGTCTTATTTCTGATGAAAGCCGTTACATTTGTTGGTGACAGCAGTCGGTCCAGCGTCAAATCTTTCACATCGTCCACATCATCACATGCAGTGAATGTTAAGCCTCCGGCCAGTATTGTGGCGAAAGCAAGTGCTGCGATTATATATTTTCTCATTGTTATGTCTTTTTTAATAATTAATACCACTCGTAGTTTGTCAGATTCGGGTTATCATTCAGATTGACATTGAAGATAGGCCAATATTGGCGTTTGTCTGGGTCTTGCACATAAAGATAGTCGATAATATCTTTCAGTACATTCTCTTTAATCCAAGTAGATACTTCTCCTTTACTGTCGGTATATTCAGTATAACCTGCTGGAGCACTTCCGGTTTCGCCATAGTTCAGACCGTAAAGTATAAGTTTGGCATTAGTTTCTATATTCAAGATACCATTACGCGTCCAATTAAAATCTTCCATTTTATAGAATATACGACCGGAAAGCTGGCTGTACGGGTGCTTAGCATCATAATCTGTCAGTGTAACGATGGCTTTCATTTTTGCATTTGCTTCGTCCATTTTGCTTTTCAACATTCCCCAACGAATGAGGTCAGCCTTGCGTATAAATTCACCAGCAAACTCAAGTGCTCTTTCATCGACTATAGCTTGAAACATTGTTGCTCTGCTTTGTGATGCTGCGGTAACATAATCGGTTACTTCTGTGGCATAATCGGCAGGGGCAAATGCACGTTCGCGGATTTTTGTGAGCCAGGGAGCTGCGGCATCGGGGCCATTTAATTCATTTTCCAGTTCGGCACGCATTAATATGATATCAGCATAGCGCATATAAAGTTTGTTGATACCATCATCAGTACCACCACCGGAAATCATACGTTCTGCCCATTCAAAACGTAACTTCCCAAAACTCCAACTGCTGAAAGCCTGAAGGCTTTGCTTTCCTTTCTCCCACTGGAAAGGACAACAGGTAATGTCACGACGCTTATCTTTTGGGGAGTAATCGTAATAGAATGTCGGCATAGGGCCTACGGAACTTCCTTGTGTCATTGTCGTCATGTTGTCTGCATTTCTGTGTCTAATCCCAAACGTATACATCATACGTCCACGCACCGGGTCATTACTGTATCCGATTTCGAATAATGACTCGCTGCCGGCGTTAATCACGTCACCCGAGATACCGTTGTTGTTGAATACATCTTCGAAATTGGGTTTCAAAGCTACGTATGTTCCTTCTTGTGCCATTACATCTTTGCAAGCTTGTAGAGCGATAGGGTAAAGTTTCTCTTTAGTGAGTTCCTCGTCTGTGCTCAGACGGTTTTCTCCGTCAAGGCGCTGGGCGTAGCCGGCAGCTTGCATGCAGACGCGTGCCAAAAATCCTTTGACAAACGCTTTGTTTACACGTTCTACCGTTTGTGTGGCAGTCAATTCGTTAGGCCATGCGCAGAGGTCCTGTGCTTCTTGCAGGTCGATGATAAGTTGCTTGTAGATGACATCGCGGTCTTCCCGTCCGGAATACATGTTTTCGGAGTTCAAGGTAGCCATACGTGCGGGCACGTCGCCCCACATATTAATGAGATCGATGTAGTGTAACGCACGCAGCGTGAGTGCTTCGCCAAGTAACTGTTTCATGTTGGCATCAGTCAAGTCTGCATTAGCTCTTAAACCTTCAATAGCGAGATTGGCCTTTTCGATGGCGGCGTATATCTTTGCCCATAAATCGGTGCCGGTCGTTACATTCATCTGGTCGTTGGCGGTATTGGCATTATAGGTTGCCAAGTCTGCTTTTCCGTCACCTTTGTTTGAACCGTTAAACAATTCGATATCTGTATTATAACCGTACCATACGCTACGTGCACGGTAATTTTGTTGTCCAAATTCATTGTAGATATTAGCGATGGCTCCTTCGGCAAATTCCTGACTGCTGAAAATCTTTTCACTATCCATTGAGGATGGAGAAGTCTGCTCCAGAAAATCATTGCAGGAAGACAGTGCACCCATCAGGGTTACTACTGCTAAGGATTTGAATAATATATTTTTCATTTTATCTTTCGTATTTATTAGAAGTTCAAGTTAAGACCTATTACAAATTGGCGACTCTTAGGATAGGCTGAGTAATCCACACCTGGTGTGAGGGCTGTTTTGTTTCTGGTAGAAACTTCGGGGTCGAAACCCGAGTATCCTGTCAGGCAGAATACGTTGTAACAGGTAGCGTAGAAACGCAGATTGTTGATACCTACTTTTTTGGTGAGGTTCTGCGGTAATGTATAACCGAGCGTCAGTGTGGAGAGACGCAGGAACGAACCGTCTTCAACAGCCCAATCGCTCAATACATAGTTGGTGTAAGGTGACCACATGGTGGTATTGGCATTCATCTCGGCCAACAGTGCGGCGTCATTCACCAAGTTTCCGTTGGCGTCGAGGTTGGTCCAGCGATTACCTTCAGACATGATATCAAGCATGTTGCGGTAGTAGTATTGTGATGCCGATGTATATTCAATCTTATTAGCATTATATACATCATTACCAATACTGTAAGTGAAGTTTGCACTCAGGTCGAAGCCGTATACGCGACCGGAAAGGGTGAAACCACCGCTTGCCTTAGGATTGGTATTACCGATAACGGTACGGTCGTTATCATCTACTACACCGTCAGGAGTACCGTCAGGACCGCTGATATCTGCCAACTTCATGGCACCCGGTCTAAGGTAGCTGGTCCCTATCACACTTGCATCACTTGCTATACCTTCTTTCAACACCCATTTTTCACCAGATGCATAATAGTCTTCAAAATCACTCACTTCATATCGGCCTGCGCTTATATAACCGTAGATTTCGCCTACAGGGCGACCCGGTTTCACAACATAGTCGTCTTGAATTTGTGTGGAAGCCCAGCCAGAGGATGCTTTATATTCGCTCAATGTGCCGAGGTTCTTTACTTTATTTTTGTTGAGACCTACGTTGCCGCTGATAGTCAGTCCATAGTTCTTGGTATTGATAGCATTCCATGTAACGGATATTTCCAAACCTTTATTTTCAGTTTCGCCAAGATTACGATATTGGTAGTCATAGCCCGAACCAGATACAGGGAAGGCAATGAGAAGGTCCTTTGTTGTATTCCAATAATATTCTACGCTACCGGAAACTTTACCACCAAGGAGTGTAAAGTCTAAACCTAAATTTCGGGTAATAGTTGTTTCCCAAGTCAGGTCGGGGTTGGAGGCATACAGTCCACTTTGCCCTGAAGCTAGTCCGCTTGTCCAATAAGTATTGAATTGGTTTAACCAAGTAGTAGAGTTGGAAGACCATACGGGAGAAATCTGGTCGGAGGGAATATTATTGTTACCTGCAGTACCATAAGAGAAACGCAGTTTCAAATCATCCAACCAATTTTGTGTGTTCTGCATGAAATTCTCTGCAGAGATACGCCATGCTACTGCTGCTGAAGGGAAGTATCCCCAACGGTTGTTTTTTGAAAACTTGGAAGAACCGTCGGCGCGAAAAGTGGCACTTACCAAGTATTTGTCCTGGAAGTTATAGTTTGCGCGACCAAAGAATGATAAGAGGTTATCATCGGCATTATTGTATTTATTTACTTGATAGGGAGTACCCTGCGAGGAGAGATTCCAAGCTTGGTCGGCTGTAAAGTCGGTGGGATACAGACGCAGACGGTCGTCATTCAGTAAACTTTGCTTGTTCAGCATTTCTTGTCCTACGAGTAAATTCAAACTGTGATCTTTATTCTTGATGATATCCTTGAAGTCATAGTTCACCGTGTTGGTGTTGCGGAAGGTTTTGCGTTGGGTATCGGCAAAGTATGCCATCGGATGAACACCATCTGTACTGGTACTGTTGGTACGTGCATTGTAGGTAGAGTTACCATAGTATTTTTTGTCGGTATTATAGTACCAATCCAAACCAAATTCTGTCTTAAACTTGAAGTTCTTAAAGATTTCCCATGAGAAGCTACCGTTCATGTTGAAAGTTTGACGATTTTGTTTACGGTCCGTATCATATACAGAGGTAATCGGATTCGTTAATTGCAGGTCAGGGTCATAGCCGTCACTCAAGTCGGGAAAGTTGAACATAGGGTAAATCATCACATTCTTCATACGAGAGTCGGCGGAAGATACTTCTGTTTTACTTTCGTTGGCTCCTGCTCCGTTTACTTTTGTATCGGCATAGCGCATGGAGAAGTCAAGGTTTACTTTGTCATTTACTTTATGGCTAAGTTTCAGACTTAGGTTGTCGCGTCGGAAAGACGATCCCAACATGATAGCTTTGTCGTTCATGTGGGCATAACTCATATTGAACTTTGTCTTCTCAGAACCTCCACTAATGGAAATATTATGGTTAAAAGTGTGTCCGGTGCGGCCAAATACCTGTTCCTGCCAGTCGTTGGTAGGAGCTGTAGAATAGAGGTCGGCATCTTGCCAATTACCGAAAAGGGTGGTATACTTATCTTCGCTTCCTCTTAATAGGGCGTATTCGCGTTGCCATTTTACGTAATCACTGGCGCTTAGTGTGTTTAGGGTTTTGGTCATTTGTTTCCATGAATAATAAGCGTTGTACGAAACGCTGACTTTGCCTTCTTTACCGCTTTTTGTAGTAACCAAGATAACGCCGTTTGCACCACGTGAACCGTAGATAGCTGTTGAAGAAGCATCTTTCAGCACAGTCATGTCTTCGATATCTGAAGCGGGGATGTCACTGATGGATTCTACCGGGAAACCATCTACGATGAAGAGCGGAGTGTTATCGCCTGTGATGGAACCGCCTCCGCGTACGCGGATTTTCATTTCTGCATCGGGCGAACCTTCTGTTGTAGTGATTTGTACACCCGCCATTTTTCCCTGCAAAGCTTCGGTAGCGGAAGCAACGGGTACGGCAGCCAGTGTTTCGGAATTAACCGTGGCAACGGAGCCTGTCAGGTCTTTCTTTTTTACCGAGCCGTATCCGATTACTACAACTTCTTCCAGGGCTTGTGCGTCATCGGATAAAATAACATTAATTGTTTGCTGTCCTTTTACTGCAATTTCTTGTGTTGTCATACCTACGTATGAGAAAACTAAAGTTGCATTGGTGGGGACACTCAAGGAGAAGTTTCCGTCAATGTCGGTTATCGTACCATTGCCGGTATTTCCTTTTTCAACTACGGAGGCTCCGATTACGGTTTCTCCTGTTTTGTCTGTCACAGTACCTTTTACGGTTACAGTCTGCGCTGATACGCCAAGCGTTATCATTGCTACTATTAAAAATAGTAACACAGTGCGCATGTTTTTCATTTTAGACATTCTTTGCATATTTATAAATTAAAAAGTGTTTCCCATTATGGTATGTGTTTTCACATATTGTTAATTCCTGAGTGCAAATGTAAATTGATATAAAAAAGCAGATGTGCAATTTTTGTTTTTAGGTTAGTAATTTTTGTTATCTGTCTTACATAAATGGGTTAACTCCCTTCATGAGTACGCTCTGGGACATAAATTTATAAAAAAGCTTGTTTACTATCCATTAAAGAAAGTGAACAAGCTTCTTATGATATATGCTGTTTTATGACCGGATTAAAAAGGATATAGAGTTTTTACTAATCCGTTTATATACACTTCCAGATTGGTATATTGGGAATTCAGATTGTACTTGCCGCTGTCGCTATTATCGTTTGGATCAAGTCCGTTGGCTTTTTCCCATTCATCGGGCATGCCATCGTTGTCACTGTCGATAAGAGAGGATGTCGTTGCAACATAGTCATCCCATTTTTCGGGTGTATCGCTCTGAGTATCTATCAAACCGTTACCACCACCTTTGGAGGCGGTAGTGGAGAATATGCCCATGCGGGTGTCGTTGACGATGCGCATGTCTATTTTGTCTCGTTTAGGGATGGTGTATCCATTGGCTGTCCAACCGCAAATCCATGAACCGGCGTATGTAAGTACCGATTCGTAGGCAGCATCGGCCGATTCGACAAAACTGTAATCCGGCAGGGTGGAGAAACGGACAGGGGCTAACAGGTCGGAGGCTTCCACTTCAGTTGCAATATCGGCAGCATTTCTTTCATCCTTTACAACAAAGGCGGTAGAAGAAGTATTGTCTGCATTGGCTGCTGCAACTTCAGCTTGTTGTGAACCCGACAAATCTGTCCGGGTATTGTCTATTACATTGCCACTGAGATAAAAATGTCCGTAAACTCCGGCTGCCTGCGGATATTCCTCGCTTCCTTTGTCTACGTATGCGGTGAAGAAACGTGCGTGAGTTCCGTTTGCAACGGAAGCCGGGCCGAGTTTATAGTAGTTGTTCAGAATGTTATACGAACCGCCCTGCCCGCCATAAGCTCCTTCGCTGGTCCAGTTGTAAATTACATTGTTACACAAATCTACTTTTTCCATATCGGCACGGTTCGAGTAGCGGCTGCCGCAAAGACGCGGGGTACGATTGCTGTGGTGGGCAACCAGATTGTGATGGAATGTAGCGGGCGTTCCACCCCATAAACCGCCGTAGCCGTGATTCCCTTTGTCGTGTACGGAGTGCCATAAACTTTCGCTGACGATACACCATTGCATGGTGAAGTTTGTATTGCCGTAGAATGACGCGCATTCGTCCGTACTCCAGCTCATTGAACAGTGGTCTATGATAATGTTTCTTTTTCCGGGATATTCTTTTTGGTAACCGTTCATGGCATCATCTTCGGTTTGCGCTTCGTCGCCCATCCGGCAACGAATAAAACGGATGATTACATTGTTGGCATTGACCCGCAGGGTGTAATCTTTCAGGCAAATGCCTGCGCCGGGTGCGGTTTGTCCCGCGATTGTGATATCATCATTCCTGATAACCAATTGTTTGCTCAGTTTTATAACTCCGCCTACGGCGAATACCACAGTACGTTTTCCGGATTGCTCTACGGCATGACGTAATGTGCCCGGTGCGTTGCTGTCTTCGAGCGATGTTACCACATAGACAGTACCGCCCGCGCCGCCGGTGGTATATTTACCTGCACCTTCGGCTCCCGGGAAGGCTGCAATAGCGGAACGGTCAGGAGTGGGATATTCGGATGAGTCGGAGTTGTTCGCATCAGAGTTCCCATTGTCATCCGGATTATCTTTGTCGGTGGTTCCGTTTCCCCCTTGTTCCGTAGAATTATCTTCACCGGCAGGAGTGTCGTCCGAGCAGGCTGCTGCTACCCCTGTAAGGAGACTAATGAACAGAACAGCTTGTATGATTTTGATATATCTCATTTTTTTGTTTTTATATAGTGGCTCATCAGAAAGGTTAGTTCTGAGGGAATAAATGGTTGACAAGACTGTTTATATACACTTCCAGATTGGTGTATTGAGAGTTCAGACCGTATTTGGCTCCGTCGGTTGCATCATTCGGATTCAGACCGTTGGTTTTTTCCCATTCATCGGGCATACCGTCTTTATCTGTATCTTGAGGGGCTTTTTCCGATTTATATACGGGCCAGCCGCCTACATCTGTCGGACGGTCTATCATACCGTTGGTACTGCCGTGCGAACCTTCATGAGTATAATTGCCTTTACGTGTTTCTTCTACGATGCGGGCGTCAATGACATCACGTTTCAGAGAAGCTCCGGCGTAGTCGAGGACGGACTTATAGGCTTTACGTGCCGATTGCAGGGAAGTGTGTTCGGCAATATCGAATGGCTTTTCAGCGAGGAGCTCCTTTTCGGGAGCAAAGTCTTTCTTGATGATGAGACCGTAGCTGTTATCGCGCTGTATTTTGTATATATCGGCTTTTTGTTTGTCGGAGAGTTTCGGACAAGACGGGTCTACATAGTTGTCATTGAAGTAGAATACGCCATGTGTACCTGCTGCATTCTTATTCTTGCCATCATCGGCATAGGCGGTAAAAAGACGTTTGTATGAGCCTTTGGTAGCGGTGAAAGGTCCCGGTTTGTAATAGTTGGCAAGGAAGTTGTATGAACCGCCTTCACCGGCGTATGCACCGTCGCTGCCGTAATTGTAGATAACATTATTGAACAGTTCCACTTTTTCTTCTTCAGGTTTGCCGGTATAACGGCTACCGCAAAGACGCGGAGTACGGTTGGTGTGGTGGGCAAGCAGGTTATGATGGAAAGTGGCAGGCTGTCCGCCCCATAATCCGCCGTAGCCGTGTGAGCCTTTTTCGTGTATGGAATTGGCAAGGCTTTCGCTGATGATACACCATTGCATCGTAAAGTCGCTGTTGTCGTAGAACGAAGCACATTCATCCGTACTCCAGCTCATGGAGCAATGGTCGATGATGATGTTGCGGTGATGCTTGAAGCCGTTCATGGCATCATCACCTTTTTGCTTGATATCATCACCCATACGTGAACGGATGAAGCGTACGATTACATTGTCGGCCTGAACGCTCATGGTGTAATTCTTCAGGCAGATACCATCGCCCGGAGCTGTCTGTCCGGCAATAGTGAGGTCGCCGTTATTTATTTTCAGCGGGGATTGCAGTTCGATGATACCGCTTACGGCAAAGACAATGGTACGAGGACCTTTTTTGCGGATAGCCCAACGTAAAGTCCCTTCCGTTTCATCATCTGCCAATGAGGTAACGGTATAAACGGTACCGCCCGCACCACCGGTAGTATATTTACCTGCACCGTCTGCACCCGGAAATGCGGGTACTTTGCTACGGTCGGGGGCAGGTGTGGCGTTTTGAGCCTGGCTGATGGAGGAAGACAGTAGTAATAATGTACTGAGTAGTCCAAAGAAAAATGTTCTCATCATATTATACTCTTTTATTATTGCATACCTTAGCTAAAAATGCTTTGATATACATAAGGTTAATTTGATGGGCGCAAATATAGGTTAATAATAAAGAGCGTTTTGTGTAATATTTGTTTTTACTTGCATATTTTTTGTTGATTATAAACGTTATTGGTAAGCCTATTTTTTTTAACTTATTATACGTAATAGTAATATTATAAAGCTTTGCTTGAAAGTATATATTTCTTTCCTGGCTTTGTCTCTATATCATACACATAGGTTATTGTATGTTCGAATGTAGATAAAGATGAATTAGCTACAATTAGCGGTTTACGTATGGCTTGCGGTTGTAAAAATGGGTTTTTGCAGAGTTTCTCTGAAGTAGGGGAGAGTTTTTCTCCATTCAAATATAGGGGAGAGCCGGTACGTATGCGTAGGGTACCTCCGATGGTGGAGCATATGGTAGCTGTTTGCATTTGCCCCTTTTCCCATTTCATTTCTTCCAGCAGGAAACCGCCGCGACAGCGAATTCCTTTTATAACGCCACGCTCCCACACATCGGGCAACGCGGGCAGAAGATGGACAGCACCGTCGTGACTCTGTACAAACATCTCGGCTATGCCGGCCGTACAGCCGAAGTTGCCGTCTATTTGGAAAGGCGGGTGAGCGTCGAACAGATTAGGATACGTACCACCGTTTTGTCCGCGTTCATCGGTGGTGGGGTGAAGCTGTTCGGTAATCAGTTTATAAGCATGATTGCCATCGAGCAGCCGTGCCCATAAGCAGACTTTCCATCCCATAGACCAACCGGTAGAGTGGTCGCCGCGGGCGGTCAGTGATGTCTTGGCGGCTTCAAAAAGGACAGGGGAGTGATAAGCGCTGATTTGACGGCCTGGATATAATCCCCATAGGTGGGATACATGTCGATGATGGTCTTGAGGATTGTCCCAGTCTTCCATCCATTCTTGCAGTTGCCCCCAGCGTCCTACCTGCATAGGGGCTAAATGGTTGGCTACGGTTTGCAGGCTGTCTGTGAAAGCTGTGTTTTCATTCATTAAGTTGGCGGCTTGAATGGTATTGTAAAACAGGTCGTAGACCATTTGATTGTCCATGGTGGTACCGGCGACAATTACAAAACCGCGCTTACCGTTAACAGACGGACTGTTTTCCGGTGAATAGGAAGGGGCTACCACCAGCCAGTTATTTTTAGGTTCGCGCACTAAAAAGTCCAGATAAAATTCGCAGGCGCCGCGCATAATCGGATAAACTTCCGCTAAATAATTCTTATTGCCGGAGAACAGGTACCGATCCCACAGGTGCTGGCAGAACCAAGCGTTACAAGTAGGCCAAACACCATATTTAGCGCCGTCTACGGCACCGGTGGTACGCCATATATCGGTGTTGTGATGCAAAGTCCATCCGCGGCAGCCATACATGGAAGCGCTTTCACGGCCTTGTATGGCCACTTCTTTTACCAATTGCAGGAACGGTTCGTGCATCTCGGACAGGGCGGTTGTTTCGGCCGGCCAATAATTCATCTCTACATTGATATCGGTGGTGTATTTTCCGTCCCAGGGAGCTCGTAACTGGTAGTTCCAAATACCTTGCAGGTTGGCGGCCTGTCCGCCGGGTTGCGAACTGCATATTAACAGGTAACGTCCGAATTGGAAGTACAAGGCGGCCATTTGCGGGTCGGTGACGGAGCTGAATTCCCTTACACGCCGGTCTGTCGGTTTCTTGATTTGGTTGTTGCTGCCTAAGTCCAGTGAAACACGGTTAAAGTATTGTTGATAGGCGGCAATGTGGGCTTCTTTCCTTTTCGTGTAGTTTTTACCGGCTTGTTTCATGTATTGCCGTGCTGCTTTCAATGCATCTCCCGACACGTCTTTATAGTTTATGAAGTTTGTACCGATAGATACATATAGAGTAACACTGTCGGCATTCTTGACTTGCAAAGTACTGTCCGAAGTTACTTTTAACGTACCTCCGTTATTGTCAATCCGGGTGAGTGCGGTGAATCGTATCTTTCCTTCAATACCCTCATGGTCGTTGGCTTTACCGTTTAGTTGCAGTTCTTTGCGGGGAGAAATACAAAATTCTGTATTTTCGGTATATGGTGTGGTATAATGTGCCGTGAAAGAAATACTTTTCTTCTTTGATGCTGTTAATTTGATAATGAGCAACCGGTCGGGAAAAGAGGTAAAGGCTTCCCGTATGTATGTAATGCCATTGGCTGTGAAACGGGTGGTAGCTATTGCCTTTTCAATATCCAAATCCCGATAAAAATCATCGTATTGATTGATTCCTTCAAAATCAAGATGCAGTGTACCGACAGTTTGATACGGCATTCCGTTGGCCGATTGTGAGCAGATAGCGGGGCCGCATAATTCTTGCGCTTCTTTATTTTTCCCCTCGAATATCAACCGGCGTATGCGGGGCAACGCTTTTTTAGCGTTGGGATTAGTATTGTTATGAGGAGAGCCGCCCCAAACAGTTTCTTCATTGAGTTGGAACCGTTCGTGTGCGGGATCGCCGAAAACCATCGCTCCTATGCGTCCGTTACCTAAGGGCAGGGCTTCTACCCATTGTTTGGCGGGTTTGTCATACCATAGCTTTAAGTTATTATTACTTTGTGCTGTGGCCTTACCGCTGATGCAACAAATGGTAAGGCACAGTAGGAAGCACTTTTTTATCATCGTTTTTTTTAGTTTGTCAATTTTAAAATTTCTTCTGCTCTATCTACAATATAGTCGGGATTAAATTCCTCTAACTCAGTCCGTGGACGGAAACCCCAGGTAACCCCGCAGGAAGTTACTCCGGCATTGATTGCAGTCTGCATATCCACACCGGAATCTCCTACATAGAGCACGTCTTTTTTATCTACTTTGGCAATGGATAGAATATCTTCTACAATGGTGGGGTCGGGTTTTACGTTTACCCCTTCTCGCTGGCCGAATATGGCGACGAAATCTATTTTCGGAAAATAGTGGGCTATCAGTTTTTGAGTTGCAGCTTGATACTTATTGGATGCAACCGCAATTTGTAGCCCCTGTAACTGTAATTGTTCCAACAGTTCGGGAATGCCGGGATAGGGACGGCTCTTATCGGCATTGTGCCTATCGTAGTGAGGAACGAATTCCTTACGGACGCGGAGTACATTTTCCTCGCTCTTTTCGCCTTCGGGAAGAGCTCTTTCAAATAGTTTGTTAATTCCATTGCCTACCATAAAGTTATAGGTCGACTCCTCGTGCATGGGATAACCCAGTACGCTCAAGGCATGATTGGTGCTTTGCGCCAAATCGGCAATGGTGTTTAATAACGTTCCGTCTAAGTCAAATATAACAAGCTTCTTCATTGTTCTTTTCTTTTGGTTTTCGGCACAAAGATATAACAATTCGCCGGGAACTTGTTATTTTGTAATTCTGAACCAGTCTACGTCTGTCCAGCCGCCGTCGTTGGTAACAATGGCCGGGCGGGTACAGAACATACCTACTTTAGCGCCGATCCATTTGCCTTCTTTCACTTGGAACGGTTTGCCCAATGGCTGGAATTTCTTTCCGTTGAGGCTGTAACTGAAGTTGCACAGTACCAACAGGTCGTGTCCGCCTTCGCTCTTGGAAATCTTTTTCCCGTCAGAGGTAAACTTGGCACGCAGGTAGATGGTATTGTCTTTTAAACCGACTGTACCGTTTATTGTTTCGGGAGTACCTTTTTCCGCTTTAGGGCAAGATACCTGGGACAATACCAGGCCTTTTTCCGTGTTTTCCAAAACAAGTCCGGCATAGTCGAGTCCCATAACTACCAGTCCGGTGCGCTCTCCTTTGTACTTTTCCGTCGGTTTGAAAGTCAGTTTCATGGTGGCGGTAAAATTGTCGGCGGGAGTTTTCTGTAACAATAGGTTGGCTACGTCCCAAAGGTTTTTGCAGTCTTTGACAACAGGATAGGAGTAGAGACGTACGATGCCTTGATCTCCTGCGTAATAAGCCCATTTTTCGTTGATGTTGGCATGCCATTGCCATTGCGGAGAAAGGGTATAGCCGTCAAACTCATCACTTTCTTGCGGAGTGCAGATAGGATATGTCTTGCCTACGTTCGGCTTTTTATAAACCAGTACCGGGTCGCCACAACCGTCACCGTCTTTGTCGATGCCGATAACAGGCCAGTCGTTGACCCATTTCATGGGTTGTAAGTGTACCAAACGGCCGTATGCGCCCACATCCTGGAAATGCAGGAACCAGTCTTCACCGGTAGGAGTATCTACCCATGCTCCCTGGTGAGGGCCGTTGATGGGACTGTCACCTTGCGCCAGCACCTTTTTCCATTCGTAAGGACCGTATATGTTCTTGGAACGGAGAACAACCTGCCAACCGGTGGGTACGCCGCCTGCCGGATGGAAGATATAGTAATATTCCCCCCTTTTGTAGAGTTTGGGACCTTCACAAGTCTGGTGGGCTTCATGACCGTCGAAGATGATGCGTGACTGCGTTATGGCTTTGGTGGCATCCGCATTCAACTCGCAAATGGATATGATACTCTTCAATCCGGCACGGCTTCCTGCATAGGCGTGTACCATATAAACTTTTCCGTCTTCATCCCAGAAAGGACAGGTGTCTATAATACCCTTGCCCGGTTTTACGAGTACGGGTTCTGTCCACGGACCTTTGGGGTCTTTGGCTTTTACCATGAAAGCGCCCTGGTCGGGATCGCCCCAGAAAATATAGAATTCACCGTTGTGATGGCGGATAGCGGGCGCCCATACACGGTTGCCATGCTCTGGACGTTCCGGTGTTTCAACGGGGGAGAGGGCATAAGGAACGGCAGCTCCGATGATGCTCCAGTTCACGAGGTCTTTGGAGTGCAGAATCTGTAACCCCGGCAGGCAGTTGAAACTGGAAGAGGTCATATAGAAGTCATCTCCTACACGGCAGGCATCCGGATCGGAATAGTCTGCATAGAGTATCGGATTTTTGTATTTACCGTTACCTTGGTCGGCTACCCATACCTCGGAAACATAATTCTTTTCTTGTGCCGCCAGCGGTAATGCAAGCAGCAGGCTGAGTCCTAAAAGTGCGTTTCTGGTTTTCATGTCACGATTTAATTCTTTAATTTTTAATTCTTGATTTTTATCTGAACCGGGTGCTGCAGTTCTTCTTTCCACTCGCGCATATAAGCGAACCATGCTTCGGGAGTAGGATAGCCGAACGTTTCCTTACATGACGTAAACATGGTGTAATGGTGGAAACGGTCGCTGCCCGGTGCGGAAAGAGTGTAAAGGAAGTTATCTTTGTCTTTTACTTCTTTGCGGATGTATTTCTGTGGAATATAGGTGGCGATACCTACTGTTTCTTTTGCATATTTTACAGTATCGTTTACCGGCCAGTGTCTTCCCCAACTACCTACCAAGCCTTTATGATCGGACTCCGAAAGTGTTTCGTTACCCATAATGTTTTGTACGCCGGTGCAGAACACTTCATCTTGCAGGGGTTCGTCAAAGAACGTTTCTACCAACAGGTCACGATGTCCGGCATAAAGGATATAGCGGTTGGTCATATTCAGCTCTTTTCCCTGATAGTCCCAGCCTTTGACGGTCACATCGGCTATGGTGCGTACGGGGCCGTAGGCAAGAATGCTTTCTGTACGGAACGCTATCGGCTCTATATGAGTGGCTTTTGTCCCGTCCCAACCTTTCAAGGCGCCGATACCGCAACTGTTGCCAACCATCAGCACGTCATCGCCGAATCCGCGCGCAAGCTGCTTGTCGTTAGGATAGAACCGGCTTTTTTGGATTTCCAGTCCCTTTTTGAATTTACCGTACGGGTCAACGGTTTGCTTTTGATTAAAATAGACGCGGTAAGCGACTAATTCCGATTCAAACATGGGTCCGTGTCCATGTAGCATGCTATAAAAGTTGGTAGTTCCCGGCACTGTGACCGACTGTATGGGGGCATGCTTCTGTTTTTTTGTATCGCGTATCAGCATTTCGGCAAATACACGCGACGGGTAGGTCTTATCCGTTTTAGCGGAAGACAAGGTAATGGTCAGCATTTTCTTGCTTTTGGCAGGAATATCCATGACAAAGGCCAATTCATCGGCTTTCAAATCACCGTTCAGGTCGTCCAACTGCGAAGGGATTTCTTCATTGCCGTTCATTACGACGGCAGAACGCACACGGAAACCGGGTTGCAGGTCTTTGATTTTTAATACTACCGGAGCGTCGGCTTTGTCTTTGCTCCATGAGTTGCTCACTTCTACCGAAATGGTTTTGGTACTTGGTTGAGATTGTGCGGTAAGAGTACACGCGCACAATAACAGGAAACCGGTTAAAAAGGTCGTTTTCATAAGGAATGTGTTTAATTAATTGCGGCAAAATTAAACTAAAAAGAGCAGACAGCTCTCTTTCTTTTGGCAAAAAGACTGTCTGCTTTGAGCTTCTTAACTTATCGAATTTTACTTAAAATCCAACACTTTTCCTTCTGTGCCGATAGTGGTATACACTTTTCCGTCTACTTTCAGATTTTTAGCGTTTTTCACGTTCAATGTGTGTCCCTTGGTTTCTATACGTATGTTTTCCAACGTTACACCTTCCGCCTGGCTGATGACAACGCCTTCTTTGGCGTCGTTGATGATTACATCCTTTACGGTTACATTTTTGATGGGCATTTCGGGTAGTCCGTTGAAGAACATGGCGCGTCCCGAACCCTTACAAATAATATTGGAGATATGGATATTCCGGAAAGAAGGTGTTTCAACGGTTACTTGGGGAACCGTTGTCTTCATGCGGCCTTTCAGGTCTTCTTCCGTTTCTTCGCCGGCAGCTTTGCCACCATAAAACAAATCGAAGAGCAACGGTTCGTGAGGTATATCAATCATGTGGATGTTGTGAATGTAGATTCCCTCTACAACACCGCCGCGTCCTCTGGTGCTCTTGAAGCGCAGGCCTACGTCTGTGCCGAGGAAAGTACAGTCTGTTACATAGATGTTTTTTACGCCGCCGGACATTTCACTGCCTACAACGAAGCCGCCATGGCCGTGCAATACTGTGTTATTCTTTACGATAACATTCTGGCAAGGTTCACCGCGTTTACGTCCGTCCTCGTCTTTGCCGGATTTGATACAGATGGCATCGTCACCGGCATCGAAGATATTATTGATTATCAATGCATTCTTGCAGGATTCCAAATCTAAAGCATCACCGTTTTGAGAATACCAGGGATTGAATACCTTTACTTGGTTGATAGTGATGTGCTCGCATGATAGCGGATGCAGACACCAACTCGGTGAGTTTTTGAATGTGACTCCTTCTAATAAGACTTTTTTACTCTTAACGATATTGAGCAATACGGGGCGTAACCACGGACGGATTTCATTCCATTCCTCGTCTGTTTCGATACCTTCGGGATTATTGAAGTTCTTGCAGGCCAATGCTCCCTTTAGCGAACCGGCTGTAGGATACCATATCGATTTGTCTACCACACCGCCTGATTTAACGAGCGCATCCCATTGACTGGCGGTCAGTTTGCTTTTCTTCACCGGACGCCAGCTGTCACCCGAACCGTCGAACACGCCATGACCTGTGATGGCTATGTTTTCTGTGTTGCGTGCGGAGATAGGTGACTGGCAACGGCGGGTGTTCAGACCCTCAAATGATGTTTCGAGAATAGGATAGGCATTAAAATCATCTGTAAAGACCACCAAGGCATTCTTTTCGGTATACAAGTTGACATTGCTTAATAACTCGATAGGGCCTGTCAGCCATAATCCTTCCGGGATGACTACTTTACCGCCGCCTTTTGCGTTGACGGCTTTAATGGCGTCATTAATCGCTTTTGTGTTTAAGGTAGTTCCGTCGCCTTTTGCTCCGAATTGCAGGATACTGACTGTATAATCCGGAAATGACGGCTGCTCAACCTTTGGCATATTGAAAGGCAACTCTTTATAGATGTTTTCATCTATGGAATTTTTGCATTGGGCATGAACGGCATATTGTACAGGCAGTAATGCAAAAGAAAATGCGGTAAGCGTAAATAGCTTTTTGAATAATGTGTTCATTCGTGATACTATGTTAATGAATTTATGAATTCTGATTTATGGATTAAGCGGTATTCCTTAATTTTTACTTCCCTTTTTATTACTTCCCCGTAAGCTGCTCTCACGAGTGGCCTACGAAAGAAATAATAAATTGATTCATGTTAACCTAATTCTAACCTTAAATAAATATTATGAAAAAACCTCTTAATTACCAATTGCAAAAGTATCGGGCTTTGGCTGAAAATATGTGTACTAATTGTTGGTTTTAGTGTATTTTTTGTGGTTTTAGCCTTTTCTTTGCATGCTTTCGGGGTTTTTGCACTATCTTTGCAGCTCAAAACTTAGTAAAAAAGGTATGAGTTACAATTTGTTGAAAGGAAAAAGAGGCATTATTTTCGGTGCTCTGAATGAGCAATCCATTGCCTGGAAAGTTGCAGAAAAAGCAGTAGAAGAAGGTGCGACGATCACCTTGTCCAATACACCTGTCGCTGTGCGTATGGGTGAAGTTTCGGCATTGGCTGAAAAACTGAATTGCGAAGTCATAGCAGCGGATGCTACCAGTGTGGAAGATTTGGAGAATGTGTTCAAACGTTCTATGGAAGTATTGGGCGGCCAGGTGGATTTCGTTCTTCATTCTATCGGTATGTCTCCGAATGTGCGCAAGAAGCGTACATACGATGATCTCGATTACGATATGTTGGGTAAGACGCTGGATATTTCGGCGGTTTCTTTCCATAAGATGATACAGGCTGCCAAGAAGATGAACGCCATCGCAGAATACGGTTCCATCTTGGCTTTGAGTTATGTAGCAGCGCAACGCACGTTCTATGGTTACAATGACATGGCAGATGCAAAAGCGCTGTTGGAGTCTATTGCACGTAGTTTTGGCTACATTTACGGACGTGAGCACAATGTACGTGTCAATACAATATCTCAGTCTCCTACAATGACTACTGCCGGTTCAGGCGTAAAGGGAATGGACAAACTGTTTGACTTTGCCAACCGTATGTCTCCGCTGGGTAATGCTTCGGCTGACGAATGTGCGGATTATTGCATCGTTATGTTCTCCGACTTAACCCGTAAGGTTACTATGCAGAACCTGTTCCACGACGGTGGATTCTCCAGTGTAGGTATGAGCTTGCGCGCTATGGCTACTTATGAAAAAGGTCTGGATGAGTACAAAGACGAAAACGGAAATATAATCTACGGATAAAAAAGGATGATGAAGCGGTAAAGTGATGGGGTGATCGTAATTTAGGCTCATAGCCTTATCACCTTACCACTTTATCGCTTTATTTTATCCCTTTATAATCTTACCACTCTATTGCTTTATCACTTTAGTTGATTCACATGGAAACTGCTCTTTATCTATTGCCTGTTACTTTAGGCGATACTCCTGTTGAAACCGTGTTACCTTCTTATAATAAAGAAGTGATTTTGGGTATCCGTCATTTTATAGTGGAGGATGTGCGTTCGGCACGCCGTTTCCTAAAGAAGGTGGATAGGGAGACAGATATCGATTCGCTTACGTTTTATACGCTCAATAAACATACGTCACCGGAAGATATTTCCGGATATTTGAAGCCGCTTGAAGCAGGAAACTCAATGGGAGTGATTTCTGAGGCAGGATGTCCGGCTATTGCCGACCCGGGAGCGGATGTAGTGGCGATAGCCCAACGTAAGAACCTGAGGGTTATTCCTTTGGTCGGACCTTCTTCCATTATATTATCGGTTATGGGTTCCGGTTTCAACGGGCAAAGTTTTGCTTTTCATGGTTATCTGCCGATCGAGCCCGGTGAGCGTGCCAAGAAACTGAAAGTGTTGGAGCAGCGTGTGTATAATGAGCATCAGACCCAGCTTTTTATAGAAACTCCTTATCGCAACAATAAAATGATAGAGGATATTCTGCATAACTGCCGCCCTCAGACCAAACTTTGTATTGCTGCCAATATCACATGTGAGGGAGAATATATTAAAACGAAAACGGTGAAGGAATGGCAGGGTAAGGTTCCCGATTTGTCTAAAATTCCTTGTATTTTTCTCTTGTATAAATAATCTCCTTTATATGCTCATATTCACATTCGAAACAACTGCTGAAAAAGTTTCGATGGAGATTATGTTCTATTTGCTGGAATGTCCAAAGCTTTCCGCCCTTAAACTTTTTATTGCATAAGATGGAATCATCATCCAGGTCAAGGGTAAAGAGATAAATCAAACGGTTGGTGGCCTCATTCTCAAAATGGTACATGAAACTGAAATGAAGATTCTGCAGTGGTGCTGTCGGCAACGTTCTCAGTAAAATTCTTTCTACGCCCTGTTCCAGAGTTTCTCCATACAATAAGTAGCTCTCCATTAACACATCCGTCTTTCCTTTTTCGAGCAGGCTGCATTGGGGGCGCGGCAATAAAAACAACATGCCGTGCGAGGCTACGGTAACGCGGATAACCGGGTTGATATATTCGTTTTTCCGGTTGATGGCTTCGGATGCTATTGCTTTTCCGATAACATCTCCTTTTTTTGTCACGATAGGTACGAATACGGTATGTTTCATTACTTTATTGAAGTAGTAGATACCGAATTGATTGAATAAGATGCTCAATATAAATACGCAAGGCGGTATGACGCGGAATAAGACATGACGCATCGTATCACTCAGCGGGTGGCTGAGCAATATGGCAAGCGATATGATAAGAAAATGTAAAAAGCCGATGAGTAATAGTACGCGTGCCGATACAATGGCGGCTTCGGCGCCTTGTGCAAAGAATTGTTTGCAGCATTTATGGGTTTGGGCGGTATGGTAGTTTAAAAAGCGTCTTCTATTCAGGAAGATGATGAGCGGCGGTATAATCGCACTGATTTCCAATGTGAATGGAAACATGGCTTTCGGACAATAATCGGTGGAAAATAAAGAGGTTATTGTTAATAATAATAACATTCCTGTTGTACAGTATAGTATAATCTGGGGGATATGCGAGCCTTTACGCCGCCACATGTAAATACTTGATAATAATCCCACACCTGTACCGATGTAGATGGCTATGTCTTGTATTATGAATTCACATAATATAATGGATATAATGACGGGGATATATCCCAGCGACATATTGAACTTGGATGATAGAACTCTTTGCTTGCCCATTACTACGCTATTTTGCCGTTTCCTTTTTAACAAACGGCTTGTATAAAATGTTCTTTATTTCATCCTTTTTTGTAGATACTGGGTTGATTTTTCTGCATGATAAGACGAACGAACCAAAGGTGCGCTTTCTACTTGAGTGAACCCTTTCTTCAATCCAAGCTCTTTGTAAGCGGCAAATTGGGCGGGAGTAACATATCCGGCCACAGCATAATGCTTATGTGTAGGCTGTAAATATTGTCCGATGGTGAGTATTTGGCAACCGGCATTGCGTAAGTCGTCCATTAGTTCCGCCACTTCATCCGGAGTTTCTCCAAGGCCGACCATGATGCCGGATTTGGTGGTAGTACCGCTTCCGGCTATCTGCCGCAACACTTCAAGGCTTGTTTCATAACGGGCGGCGCTTCGTACCAGCGGACTGATACGTTTCACCGTTTCCATATTGTGGGAGATGATTTCCGGCCGGGCTTCGATAACCATGTCTATAAGTTTCTTTTTGCCTTGAAAGTCGGGAATCAACACTTCGACGGTTGTTTCCGGATTGAGGCGTTTGATTTCGCGAATCGTTTGCGCCCAATGGGCAGCGCCCAAATCCGGCAAATCGTCCCTGTCCACAGAGGTGATAACGGCGTGGGAGAGTTTCATTAAAGCGATGGACTCGGCTACATGTACAGGTTCTTGCGGGTCTAAAGGCATGGGCTTGCCTGTTTGCGTATTGCAGAATTTGCAGCAACGGGTACAAATGTCTCCGCCTATCATAAAGGTAGCCGTACCTCTTCCCCAACATTCTCCCATATTGGGGCAGCGCCCACTGCTACAGATGGTATGCAGGCAGTGGGATTCCACGATACGTTTTGTTTCGGTGTAACGTTCGTTGGCGCCGATACTTATTTTAAGCCATTCCGGCTTACGTACTCTTTCACTCATTTACTTTTTCAATTCCCGATTAAAGAAATTCGTCAATTTGGTATACAGATGCAGGCGGGTATTACCACCGAATATACTGTGGTTGCGATTGGTGTAGACCTGCATGTCGAACTGCTTGCCAAGTTGTACGAGGTGTTCGGCATATTCCACGCAATTCTGAAAGTGGACGTTATCATCCGCCATGCCATGTACCAACAACAGATTGCCATGCAAATTATTGGCACGGGTAAAGGCTGATGAGGCTTTGTAGCCTTCGGCGTTTTCTTTCGGAGTACGCATGAAACGTTCGCCGTATACGGTATCGTAATAGTTCCAGTCGGTAACCGGGGCAACGGCAACTCCTGCTTTGAATACCGGAGTTCCTTCGCTCATACTCATAATGGTCATATATCCGCCATAGCTCCACCCCCAGATTCCGATGCGGTCTTTGTCTACATAAGGTTGGCGTCCTAAATACAGAGCGGTTTCCACTTGGTCTTTGGCTTCTTTGATGCCGAGATTCAGATAAGTGCTTTTGGCGAATTCCGCGCCGCGTCCACCTGTGCCTCGTCCGTCTACGCACGCTACGATATAGCCTTGGGATGCCATGTAGGTTTCCCAACTCACGCCGAATTTGTCAAGCACCTGTTGCGAACCGGGGCCGCTGTACTGATACATCAAAACCGGATATTTCTTACCGGCGGAGAAGTCTGCGGGTTTCATCATCCAGCCATTCAGCGTAATACCGTCAGAGGTTTGGAAAGAGAAGAACTCTTTCTTGGGTATAGCATATCCTTTTAATTTCTGTTTTAAAGCGGAGTTATCAACGAGCGTAGTCAGCGCCTTGCCGGTATTGTCGTTCAGAGTAATGACGGTCGGAGTGTCCGAACTTGAATAGCGGTTCATGAAATACTTCATATTTGTACTGAACTGCGCGCTGTTTGTGCCGGCTTGCGATGATAATTTAATCTTTTTGCCTTTACGGTCTATCTTGTAGATAGCACTGCGTAGCGGGCTTTCTTCGTTACTGCTGTAATAGAAACTGCCGTCTTCGGGGTCATAACCTAAAAAGTCTTGTATTTCGTAAGGGCCGGAAGTGACTTGCTTGATAAGGTTTCCGCCGATGCTATACCAGTACAAGTGGTTGTATCCGCTCTTTTCGCTGACAAAGCTGAAGTTCTCCGGATAGAAAATGATATTATCGAATACATTCTCACGGATATAAGTGTCGCTTTCGTCACGTACCGCTAACTTGCAGACGGTACTGCGGGGATCGGCAAAGTACAGGTCGAACCGGTTTTGGTGACGGTTCAGCGTCATTATGGCAAGTTTGCCAGGGTCTTGTGTGAAACGGATACGCGGAATATATCCCCCCTCTTCCAACGGAAGATTGATTTTGCGGGTTACTTTGGATTTGATGTCAAAAGTATGTACGGATACTTTCGAGTTCTTTTCGCCTGTCTTGGGATACTTGTAAGTATATTCTCCCGGGTATTTCTCATAAGGAGTAATATGGGGAGCTTCACCGGCAAATACAGGAAATGTATAAGAGGGTACTTCCCGCTCGTCGAAACGGATGAATGCCAGCATCTTGCTGTCGGGACTGAACTCCAATGCGCGATTAAAGGAAAATTCCTCTTCGTACACCCAGTCGGGGATTCCGTTCAGTATTTCATTACGTTTGCCGTCTTCGGTCACTTGGCTTTCGCTGTTGCCGTAAAGTAATTTGACGAGGAAGATGTTGTTGTCACGCACGAACGCCACCTGATACCCGTCGGGTGAGAATACGGGCACCTGTTGTGGTCCGCCATCCGACAGTTTCTCTACTACATTGTTTATCTTACCGTCGAGATTTCGCTTTAAGCTATATATATAATGTACCGCCGTATAAGAGTGGCGGTAGATAGGAGTAGTTTCTGTTGCGATAAGCAGCTTGCTGCCGTCCGGAGCAAAACTGTAACTGTCGAATTTCTTGAACGGGCATTCGCGGGCGGTAGCGGCATCGAACAGCACTTCTACCGGTTTACCTGTTTTGAAGGAGTACTTGATGATTTGCGTCTTATCCGCATTCATTTGTGAATAGTGTTCACCATCTCCGGGGATAGGGATGACGCCTGAAATGCTTTGAGGAGTAAATTCTCCGGATATGATTTCTTTTAAATCGAGCGGTTTGCCGCTTTGGGCAAGACTTGCCAGTGTGCAAAGGCAGAAAAGAAGTGCAAAACTTATCTTTTTCATATCTTTTTAATTCGGTTGTTTTTTGCAAAGATACGATAAAGCGGAAATCTAATCTAATTAATAAATGATAAATTCCATTTTACATGGATGTAAAAAGAAAACCCGCTCTGCCTTTTTAGAGCAGAACGGGTTGCTGTCATTCAAAGATGATGATTAGAATAGGTGATGATTGGAATCAGTACATATTAGAGGCACTTTACTTTTCGTTGGTATTCGGCGATGGCGGCATCAAGGCGTTCGTGTGCGGTAGTATCACCGGGTACGTTGTGCGAAGGATGTATATACAACTTCACGCCACGGTCGGCAAGAATCTCGGCAACGGTGGTGATAGTCATCCACACCATTGTTACGAAACTCAGGGTAGACAAAGGACCCACCTTGTCAAAATGGTTTTTCAAAGGAACGGAAGCGTCTACCAAAGGCACGCAGGAGTCAACTACGATGTCGGCAATCTGAAAGAGGTTCTTACCACCGGAATGGCGGCTGGGTTTGTCTCCGGTTTCACCTGCCGAACCGTACACGATAACTTTCATTCCACGCTTCTTGGCTTCCAACGCTACGTCGATGTTCACGGCGTTGATGCCGGTATGAGAGAATATCCAGATACAATCCTTGGAATCAAAGTCATAGTTCTTCATGATTTCCTGTCCGTAGCCCTCTGCTCTTTCCAAGAAAAGGAACTGGTGGATACCCATCTGACCGATGATTTGCGTAAAGAACGTCAAAGGGAGTTCGCAAAGCGGGTGGAAGCCTACGAAACTGCCGATGCGCGGATACATCTCTTCAACGGGGATAGTGGCGTGACCGCAACCAAAGGTGTGAACCCAACGGCCTGCTTCAATAGCATCCGCCATAACGGTAGCTGCTTTTTTAATGTTCTCCAACTGAGTAGCTTCCAGCTTTTCCATGATGCCGTGGGCATTTTTTAACCATTCAAGTGCTAACATAATGTTTTGTTTTAGGGGGTTAATTATTTGAGTGAACGTTTAAACAATATAAGCATGATAATGAGCGAACCTATCATCATATAAGGATAAAATACTATGCCGCCGGCATATACGGAAACCATTCCCATAAGCCCGTTCATGGCAGCCTGTCCTACAAGAGCTATGGCGAGCGCTATGCTGAATGCCGTTCCTGACAATGCGGGATAGCGGGTGCCGAGAATACTCAAGATGACCGGATAAGTGGATGACAATCCCATTCCTACCAAGACCATACCCGTTGCGGCCCGTATAAATCCCGGAGACGCTGTCAGCAGGCCAAAGCCTATCGCAGTGAGGATAAGACTGTAGGGAAGTACGGTTGCCGGTTTTATCTTTTTGAAAATCACGATTTGCAGCATACGCGCCGCGGTAAGCCCCACGACCATACAGGTAAGCGCTATTAACGCCTGATTGGCGGGGATGTCGGTCACCTGTCCGAAATAGCTTGTAGACCAGTTGTTGCATACTCCTTCGATGCCGCTTTGGAAGAAGAGAATGGAGCTGAGCAATAGTAAGCTGCTCTCTTTCAGCAATCCCAATCCCTCTTTTACGGGAAAGCCTTGCGCTTGTTTGGGCGCGGGAAAATGTACGGGAATACAGAACAATATGCCTGCCAGCATAATGATACCTATGCCTTGCAGGATTGTTTCAAAAGAATAGTGTTCGGACAATACTCCCAGCAGGCTTGGTATACCCAATGCTCCCAATCCGTAGAACATTCCCAAAAAGCTAAGCCGGGAACCTTTTTCCGATTCACCGGAAATATCAGACACCAAAGCGTTGGTTTCTCCATTAAGGATACCGCCGCCCAGGCCTATACCTACTATGGAGAGTTGCAGGAGCGGGATGCTCTCAAAAAATATCAATCCTTCCAGTCCCGATAATACAATGATACAACTGGGTACCAGCAAGGCCTTGTGTCCGAAACGATCGACAATAGGACCGAAAATCAGCGAGCCTATCAGCATGCCGAGAGGAAGGAACGTTACCAGTGATGTTGTTTGTAATCCGCTTAATCCCAGCTTGGTGACGAGAGAGGGTAGTACCGAACCCAGCGTAATCATTGAAACGCCGAAGAAACACATTCCGATACACGCTGCCGTGAATACGAGATTTTTATGATAGCCGTTATTCATACAAATGGTTTTTGATGGCAAGAAATGCTGCTCCTATCAATCCGGCGTTTCCGGACAATTGAGAAGGTACAAATTCGGCTTGCCTGATGCTGATGGGCTGCGCCCATTTGCAAGCTTCTTTGTAAATGTCGTCTATGAATATGCCGGCAGGGCCGAATACGCCGCCACCCCATATAACCTTTTGAGGATTCAATAAACTGACAAGGTTGGCTGCTCCCATACCCCACATCTCAACGGCCTTTTGCAGTACCGATACGGCAATGGGGTCTCCCTCGTTATAGGCGCTGAATACATCATAGGCGGAGATGCGGCAAATAGGTTTCTGGCGTAATTTTCCTTTATAGGCCTTGTTGGCTCGTACGGCATCGCGAACCCGTGCTCCGATTCCGTTGCCCGATGCGTAATACTCGAAACATCCGCAAGCCTTATAATCTTCTTTATAAGGCGGCTGAAGAGCCATCCAGCCCGTTGCTCCGATAATATCGCTGGCGCCGTGCAGCACATGACCGTCAATAATGATACCGGCGCCGATGCCCGTACCTACGGCGATGAATACCGCGCTGTGACAGTTTTTTGCGGCGCCTTGCCACATTTCACCATACATATAGCAGGTACGGTCGCTGTCGATATAGATGTCTACTTCAGGGGGAGTGACACAGCGCAACTCTTCGTACAGCGGATAATTGTCCCAGCCGGGTATGTTGGGGGCCCATACGCGGTTGGTTTGGGAATAGACGATTCCCGGAATGCATACGCCCACACCGTCGATTTGTATGCGGCTCTTACGTGCCACCGTGAGTAGCTTGGCCAGAATATCTGCTGCGAGTTTGCCGACTTCGTGCCCTGTTCTGCCTTTTAGAAGACGTTTCCTGTTGAACATCATACTTCCGTCGGAAAGAAAAATGGCGCTGGCTATTTTGGTGCCGCCTATGTCGAGTGCAATTGTTGCCATGGCGTATAGTATTTATAGGTTGATTCACTAAGGTCGTATGCAAAGCTATGAATTTATTTCAATCTCCATGCTT
Source organism: Bacteroides clarus (assembly GCF_015555825.1). Classification (NCBI taxonomy): domain Bacteria; kingdom Pseudomonadati; phylum Bacteroidota; class Bacteroidia; order Bacteroidales; family Bacteroidaceae; genus Bacteroides; species Bacteroides clarus. Next base: position 204,592 of record NZ_JADNLF010000007.1, read on the forward strand.
TTAAAACTATAAATTTGTATGTAAAAAGTGTAACTAATCACTAAAATATGTTTGCTTTGATGGTGGTTGAATGTATGATTAATATCATAATTACTTTAAAATCAACTGCTGTAACATTTTTTAGTGCAGCCTAAAATGAATACGTTTGTGTTTATTAACAAATGCAAAGTTTGCCTATGGCAGTTATTAAGACATCTGAACCGTTTTCCATTAGCAAAAACCGAAGAAAAGTCTTATTTTTGTTTCTAAATAACATAAACTTATGAGTGTGACACCTCTTTATAATGAATTCCCTTCATTTCTGAAACGTTATTTTCCGTATAAGGTACAGAAAATCTCGTTGAATGCCGGGTTTACCTGTCCCAACCGTGACGGGAACAAGGGATATGGCGGCTGTACCTACTGTAATAACCAGACTTTTAATCCCGACTATTGCCGTACGGAAAAGCCGATAAGCCTGCAACTGGAAGAAGGTAAGCGTTTCTTTGCCCACAAATACCCTGAAATGAGGTATCTGGCATACTTTCAGGCTTATACCAACACGTACGGAGAGTTGGAATCATTGAAGCGAAAGTACGAAGAGGCATTGTCCGTAGACGGTGTGGTGGGGCTGGTTATCGGTACCCGCCCGGACTGTATGCCGGACGACCTGCTCCGGTATCTGGAAAATATCAATAAGCATACTTTTCTTTTAGTGGAATACGGTATCGAAAGCACCTGTGACGAAACGCTCCGCCGCATTAACCGAGGGCATACTTTTCAAACTACCGTTGATGCGGTACAGCGGACTGCCGCTTGCGGAATATTGACAGGCGGGCATGTAATCCTGGGACTGCCGGGCGAAACTCATCCAACCATTGTGGCGCAGGCACGAGAGTTGTCACACTTGCCGCTTACTACGCTGAAAATGCATCAGTTGCAACTGATACGCGGTACCCGTATGGCCTTGGAGTATGAGCAGCATCCTGAGGATTTCCATCTTTTCGGTGTCGAAGAGTATATCGACCTTGTGATAGATTATGTAGAGCATCTTCGTCCGGATATCGTTTTGGAACGTTTTGTCTCTCAGTCTCCCAAAGATCTGCTTATCGCGCCCGACTGGGGACTGAAAAATTATGAATTTAACCACCGGGTTCAAAAAAGAATGAAAGAACTTGATGCATATCAAGGGAAGAAGTATGAAATGTGAGAAAAAAAACTTATTTTTGCCGCTGATAAATATGGAATCAATCTAAATTAGAGGACAATGACAATGAACTCAAAAACAGCGATAAAAGGAAAAATCCATTACGTGGGAGTGAATGACCGTAACAAGCATTTGTTTGAAGGCATGTGGCCCTTGCCCTACGGAGTGTCTTACAACTCCTACCTGATAGACGATGAAATGGTAGCGCTGGTGGATACCGTGGATATCTGCTACTTTGAGATATACCTTCGGAAGATAAAAAGCATCATAGGCGAACGCCCCATCCAGTATCTTATCATCAACCATATGGAACCGGACCATTCCGGCTCTATCCGCTTAATCAAGCAGCATTACCCCGACATCGTCATCGTGGGCAACAAGCAGACGTTTGGCATGATAGAAGGTTTCTACGGCGTGACGGGCGAACAATATATGGTAAAGGATGAGGATTTCCTTGCTTTAGGCCACCACAAGCTCCGTTTCTATATGACCCCGATGGTGCACTGGCCCGAAACGATGATGACTTTTGACGAAACGGAGGGCGTGCTCTTCTCCGGCGACGGATTTGGTTGTTTCGGTACGCTCGACGGCGGTTTCCTCGATACGCGCATCAACCTGGATAAGTATTGGGACGAAATGGTGCGTTACTACTCCAACATCGTAGGCAAGTACGGCTCTCCCGTGCAGAAGGCGTTGGCAAAGCTGGGCGGGCTGCCTATCTCCACCATTTGCTCTACGCACGGACCGGTGTGGACGGACAACATTTCCAAAGTTATCGGTATTTACGACCGCCTGAGCCGTTATGCCGCCGAAGAGGGTGTCGTAATAGCCTACGGCTCTATGTACGGCAATACCGAACAGATGGCGGAAGCAATCGCTGCGGAACTTTCCGCTCAAGGCATCAAAAACATCGTGATGCACAACGTCAGCAAGAGCAATCCGTCTTACATCATAGCCGATATATTCAAATACCGGGGTCTGATAATCGGAAGCCCCACTTATAGCAACCAGATTTATCCGGAGATAGAGTCATTGCTCTCCAAGATATTGGTGCGCGAGGTGAAGGGCCGTTATCTGGGTTATTTCGGTTCGTTCTGCTGGGCGGGCGCAGCCGTGAAGCGTATGGGTGAATTTGCCGAGAAGAGCAAATTTGAAATCGTAGGCGATCCGGTGGAAATGAAGCAGGCCATGAAGGACATTACCTATGAACAATGCGAAAACCTGGCGTACGCCATGGCGGAGCGTTTGAAAAAAGATAGAAAATGATAATAAACCTCCAATTTATTAACCTAATAAAATAATCGTAATGAGACTAATCATTCAACCGGATTATCAATCCGTATCACAGTGGGCGGCACATTATGTAGCTGCCAAAATCAAAGCCGCTAATCCGACACCTGAAAAACCGTTTGTATTGGGATGCCCTACCGGCTCTTCGCCTCTGGGTATGTACAAGGCCTTGATTGACCTGAACAAGAAAGGCATCGTATCTTTCCAGAACGTGGTGACTTTCAACATGGACGAATATGTAGGCTTGCCGAAGGAACATCCCGAAAGCTACTATTCTTTTATGTGGAATAACTTCTTCAGCCACATCGATATCAAGCCGGAGAATACCAACATCCTGAACGGTAACGCTGCCGACCTCGATGCCGAATGTGCACGTTATGAGGAAAAGATTAAGTCTTACGGCGGTATCGACCTCTTTATGGGTGGTATCGGTCCCGACGGACACATCGCTTTCAACGAACCGGGTTCTTCTTTGTCGTCACGTACCCGTCAGAAAACTCTGACTACCGATACTATCATCGCCAACTCCCGCTTCTTTGACAACGATGTCAACAAAGTTCCCAAAACGTCTTTGACTGTAGGTGTAGGTACCGTGCTCAGCGCAAGAGAAGTCATGATTATTGTAAACGGTCACAACAAGGCTCGCGCTCTTTATCATGCAGTGGAAGGACCTGTGATGCAGATGTGGACAATCAGCGCGCTGCAAATGCATGAAAAAGGAATCATCGTTTGCGACGATGCCGCTACCGCAGAACTGAAAGTAGGTACATATCGTTACTTCAAAGATATCGAAGCGGAGCATCTTGACCCGGCTTCTTTGCTGAAATAACAAAGAGATATGATATAGGCAGACGGCTGCCCGTTCCTCTCACCATGGGAAGAACGGGCAGTCTTTTTATATATGTGATTATCCGCCTTTATACCCTTGATTGATAAATCGTACGCTTTATCCCCCTTCCTCTGCCGAGTCTGTTTATCTCTTTCCTAAGTTGAGCTATCATTAAAAGCCTATTAAACTATCATTAAAAGCCTTTTAATAGGATATTAAAAGGCTTTTAATGATATCTCCCCCGTAGGCTCATCCCGACTCATCCCGGAGAATAATCATTGTCATTTATGCAATCGGGATAGAACACACAAAACTCCTGCCTTATACATGCTTTGCGGTTCCTTGCTTCACCAGTCATCCCGCCTTCTGTCCGAGACAACCAATGTCAGTGAACCTTTTTTAATGAAGAATGAAGAATTATGAATGAAGAATCAGCTGCGCGATTACACCGCATGGCAATTCTTCATTCATAATTCTTCATTCTTCATTAAAAAGCTCCGTATGGCTGATGTGTTACATAACATTGTTTAGTAACACAGACGTTTTATTGCTTTTCTTTTGATTAATTTCTAATTTGCGGCTCACTAAAATAATGGCATACGGAAGCATGCTGAGTATTCACTTTAAATCTTATATATCATGAAAGTATATCAGACGAATGAAATTAAGAACATTGCCCTCCTTGGCAATGACGGCTCGGGTAAAACCACTCTCACGGAAGCGCTGCTCTTTGAGAGTGGTATTATAAAACGTCGCGGCAGAATTACTGCCAAGAATACGGTCAGCGATTACTTTCCGGTGGAACAGGAATATGGCTATTCTGTGTTTTCCACCGTTTATCATGTGGAGTGGAACGGTAAGAAACTGAATATTATAGACTGTCCGGGTAGTGACGACTTTGTGGGAGCGGCCATGACGGCTCTCAATGTAACCGATACGGCTATTCTGCTGCTGAACGGGCAATACGGTCCTGAAGTAGGTACTCAAAATCATTTCCGCTATACGGAGAAGCTGGGCAAACCGGTTATTTTCCTTGTAAACCAGCTCGACCATGAGAAGTGCGACTATGATATGGTACTGGAACAGTTGCAGTCAATTTACGGTTCTAAGGTAGTTCCCGTTCAATATCCGTTGGCTACCGGACCGAATTTCAATTCGTTGATTGATGTACTTCTGATGAAAAAATATTCGTGGGGGCCGGAAGGCGGAGCGCCCACTATAGAAGATGTTCCCGCGGAGGAAATGGAAAAAGCGACCGCCATGCATAAAGCATTGGTAGAGGCTGCTGCCGAGCACGATGAAACTTTAATGGAGAAATTCTTCGAACAGGATTCTCTGACCGAAGACGAAATGCGCGAGGGTATCCGCAAGGGGTTGGCTTCTCGCGGTATGTTCCCCGTATTCTGCGTGTGTGCGGGAAAGGACATGGGTGTGCGCCGTTTGATGGAGTTCCTGGGTAATGTTGTTCCGTTTGTAGACGAAATGCCTCCGGTGCACAATACACGCGGCGAAGTGGTGAAACCCGACTCCAACGGACCTACTTCCTTGTATTTCTTCAAGACTGCCGTTGAGCCGCATATCGGTGACGTGCAGTATTTCAAGGTGATGAGCGGCAAAGTACACGAAGGAGATGACTTTACCAATGCCGACCGCGGTTCGAAAGAACGCATTGCGCAGATTTACGCATGTGCGGGAGCCAACCGTATCAAGGTGGAAGAAATGGTGGCCGGCGATATCGGCTGTACGGTGAAGCTGAAAGACGTGCATACGGGCAATACGCTGAATGCCAAAGGCGCTGAAAATCGTTTCAACTTTATCAAATATCCGAATTCCAAATATTCCCGTGCCATCAAACCGCTGAATGAAGCCGATACGGAAAAGATGATGGCTATCTTGAACCGTATGCGTGAGGAAGACCCGACATGGGTTATCGACCAGTCTAAGGAGTTGCGTCAGACCATTGTGCACGGACAGGGTGAATTCCACCTGCGCACACTGAAGTGGCGTTTGGAGAACAATGAGAAATTGCAGATTAAGTTTGAAGAGCCGAGAATCCCGTATCGTGAAACCATCACGAAAGCTGCCCGTGCCGACTATCGCCACAAGAAACAATCCGGTGGAGCCGGTCAGTTCGGTGAAGTTCACTTGATTGTGGAACCTTATTATGAAGGTATGCCGATGCCGGAAACTTATAAGTTCAACGGACAGGAATTCAAGATGAACGTGAAAGGCGTTGAGGAAGTGCCATTGGAATGGGGCGGCAAGCTGGTATTTGTGAACAGTATTGTGGGCGGTTCCATCGATGCCCGTTTTATGCCTGCCATTCTGAAAGGTATCATGTCGCGTATGGAGCAAGGTCCGCTGACCGGTTCGTATGCCCGTGATGTACGTGTTATCGTATACGACGGTAAGATGCACCCGGTAGATTCCAATGAAATCTCTTTCATGCTGGCGGGACGCAATGCGTTCAGTGAAGCGTTTAAGAATGCCGGTCCGAAGATTTTGGAACCTATATATGATGTAGAGGTGTTTGTTCCTTCCGATAAGATGGGTGATGTGATGGGTGACCTGCAAGGACGCCGTGCCATGATTATGGGTATGAACAGCGAAGCCGGTTATGAAAAACTGATTGCCAAAGTGCCTTTGAAGGAAATGTCCTCGTACTCTACGGCATTGAGTTCGTTAACAGGCGGTCGTGCTTCGTTTATTATGAAGTTTGCAAGTTATGAGCTTGTTCCGAGTGATGTACAGGATAAACTTATCAAGGAATTTGAAGCAAAACAAGCTGAAGAATAGAATTTTTTAATAAATGGTTGAAGCCGTTGTTCGCTCATCGTGAGGAATGACGGCTTTTTTATTAACACAGATTAAGAATATGGGGAAATGTGAATGTTAATATTTAATTTTTTATTAAATTTGCAAACCAAAGGTGTCTCATTTTGTTATAATGCTCGTAATACAACTTAAAAAACCTTCTACGGTTAATTAACGAGAACACCCGGTTAAATCAGGTTAATTGGTTAGGAGTGTTAATTAGGGAGTGTTAATTTTGTGACTATGAAAAAGTCGACAATATGGATATTAGGCGTCGTTATGGGCCTTTCTTTCATCAGTTTGCTGTATCTGCAGATCAGCTATATTGAGGAAATGGTGAAGATGCGTAACGAGCAATTTGATGAATCGGTGAAGCGTGCTTTAATGGCTGCTTCAAAAGATGTGGAGTCCGCGGAGGTTGACCGTTGGTTGCGGGAGGATATCTCCGAAGCGGAGAAGAAAGCGTGGGAGCAGAGCTCGCAAGGTAAAGGAGTGGTGCAGACGCAGCGTTTTACGGTTACATCGCCGGACGGAACCAGATATTCGGCTATCGAACTGAAAACATTTACCAACGAAGCGTCGGAACTGCCCAGGGCAATGATTTCGCGTAAACATGGAACGAAAACCATACCTCAAACGTCACGTTCGCTGGCAGATGCCATCAAGAATCGTTATCTGTATCAACGGGCTTTGCTGGATGAGGTAGCTTGGCAGATGATTTACCGTGCCAGTGACAAGCCGATAGAGGAGCGGGTGAATTTCAAGAATTTAGACCAGTATCTGAAATCGGGACTGATTGACAATGGTATCGAGTTGAACTATCATTTCAAAGTGATAGACCGGGACGGCAGGGAAGTTTATCGCTGTTCGGATTATAGTGATGACGGTAGCGAGAGTTCTTACTCGCAGCCTTTATTCCTGAACGATCCGCCTGCGCGTATGAGTATCGTTAAGATACATTTCCCGGGGAAAAGGGATTATATCTTCGATTCGGTCAGCTTTATGATTCCGTCGATGATATTTACCTTCGTTCTGTTGATAACGTTCATCTTCACGATTTACATCGTGTTCCGCCAAAAGAAACTGACGGAGATGAAGAATGACTTTATCAATAATATGACGCACGAGTTCAAGACGCCGATTTCAACCATTTCGTTGGCGGCGCAGATGTTGAAGGACCCGGCAGTAGGTAAATCGCCGGCAATGTTCCAGCATATATCCGGCGTCATTAATGATGAAACGAAACGACTCAGGTTCCAGGTAGAGAAAGTTCTCCAAATGTCGATGTTCGACAGACAGAAGGCGACATTGAAAATGAAAGAACTGGATGCCAATGAACTGATTACCGGAGTAATCAATACGTTCGCTTTAAAAGTGGAGCGGTACAATGGAAAAATTGAGTCGGATTTGACGGCGACCGACCCGATTATCTTTGCAGATGAAATGCATATCACGAATGTTATTTTCAATCTCATGGATAATGCGGTGAAGTATAAAAGACCGGATGTGGACTTGCAATTAATGGTGAAGACCTGGAATGAACCGGGCAAACTGATGATTTCCGTGCAAGACAACGGTATAGGTATTAAGAAAGAAAACTTAAAAAAGATATTTGACAAGTTCTATCGCGTGCATACAGGTAATCTGCACGATGTTAAAGGCTTCGGACTTGGTTTGGCTTATGTAAGAAAGATTATTCAAGACCATAAGGGAACTATCCGGGCGGAAAGCGGACTGAATGTCGGAACTAAATTTATTATTGCATTACCTTTATTAAAAAATTGATTGATATGGATGAGAAACTGCGTATTTTATTGTGCGAAGATGATGAGAATCTTGGCATGCTTTTAAGAGAATATTTACAGGCCAAAGGTTATGCTGCCGAGTTATATCCCGATGGAGAAGCAGGATACAAAGCTTTCCTGAAGAATAAATATGACTTGTGTGTGTTTGACGTAATGATGCCGAAGAAAGACGGTTTTACATTGGCGCAGGAAGTTCGTGCCGCAAATGCTGAAATCCCTGTTATCTTCTTGACGGCTAAAACTTTGAAGGAAGATATTCTGGAAGGTTTCAAAATCGGTGCGGACGATTACATCACCAAACCGTTCAGCATGGAAGAGCTGACTTTCAGAATTGAAGCTATCTTGAGACGTGTTCGTGGCAAGAAGAACAAGGAAAGCAGTATCTACAAGATTGGTAAGTTTACCTTTGATACCCAGAAGCAGATTCTGTCAACACCTGAAAAGCAGACTAAGTTGACTACAAAAGAATCGGAATTGTTGGGCTTGCTTTGTGCGCATGCCAATGAGATTTTGCAACGTGACTTTGCATTGAAGACTATCTGGATTGACGATAACTACTTCAATGCACGTAGCATGGACGTATATATCACCAAACTGCGTAAGCACCTGAAAGAAGATGAATCTATTGAGATTATCAATATTCACGGAAAGGGATATAAACTGATTACTCCGGAAGCCGAGTCCTAAACAGGACTTGGTTTTCGGACAACGGAAAATAAAAAAAAGGCGGTTGCAGTGCAATCGCCTTTTTTATTTCTTTTTCTCGGTATTAATCCGCAATTCTCTTGTTGATAAGAATGTAAGAAATCAATCCTATTACAATTAAAACAGCGCTGGTACCCAGAATCGCGTTGTTATTTACATTGCCGGTAAAAGAACATGCAACCAAGATTACAGCTCCTACCAAGATTAATATCAATCCCAGATTTTTTAATAAGCCTTTCATGTGTGTGTATTTTAATAGATTATTATTTTCATATTCTTGTCACAAAGAAAAGCATAATTCTTTAACAAGCGAAATTATTTTTGCAAAAAAACTATTATTCGACCTAATTTAATGAAGAATGAGGAATAAAGGATGAAAAATGAAGAATGAAGGATGGAGAATGAGGAATGAAAGTTTGGCTATGTCATATGACTGCACCGCGCCAATATCCCATCAAATAATTCTTCATCCTTCGTTCTTCATTCTCTTAATCTTTCGTATTGAAAAAGATTTTTCTCAGTACTTCCTGGCTGACGCTTAACTCTTCAATGGTGATATCTTGTAATGCTTCCTTTAGCGTCTGATTGGCTATGACGCGGGCGCGCTCCTCCAACTCCTTACCGTCTTTGGTAAGGTGTATCAGGTTGGTACGACGGTCTTTTTTATCGGATATGCGTACAACAAGATGCTGGCGTTCCATGTTATCTATGAGGCGGGTCATACTGGGCTTGTCTTTAAAAGTTGCATTACACAACTCTTGTTGCGTCACTCCGTCTTTTTCCCATAAAAAGATGAGGACAGTCCACTGCTCGGGAGTGATTTCCAAACCGTTTTGCCTGAAGTTACGTGATAATTTGCGGTTAATGGCAGCAGATACTTTGCCGTTCAGGATGGCAAATATCAGCCGGATGTCAAAGTTAAATTGCTCTATCATGAAATTATTGTTTAAACAACTTTGCAAATATAGTATAAGTTGGATACAATACAAAATAAGTCCGCTTATTTTTGCAGTTCAAAATAAAATGTCTACCTTTGCACCCGCATTTAATAAACGAATAATTTATTTATTTAATTAAACGAGTATGAATCAATACGAAACCGTTTTCATTTTGACTCCCGTTTTGTCTGATGTTCAGATGAAGGAAGCGGTAGAAAAATTCAAAGGCATCCTTACTGCTGAAGGTGCCGAGATTGTGAATGAAGAAAACTGGGGACTGAAAAAGCTGGCTTATCCGATCCAGAAGAAGTCAACCGGTTTTTATCAGCTGATTGAGTTCAATGCAGAACCTACTGTCATTGAGAAACTGGAATTAAATTTCCGTCGTGACGAGCGCGTTATCCGCTTCTTGACTTTCAAGCAAGACAAGTACGCTGCTGAATACGCTGCGAAGAGAAGAAGTGTTAAATCAACTAAAAAGGAGGATTAATCATGGCACAACAAGTTCAATCAGAAATCAGATATTTAACTCCGCCCTCAGTAGACGTTAAGAAGAAAAAATACTGCCGTTTCAAAAAGAGCGGTATTAAGTACATCGACTACAAAGATCCTGAATTCTTGAAGAAATTCTTGAATGAGCAAGGTAAAATCCTTCCGCGTCGTATTACAGGTACTTCTTTGAAGTTCCAACGTCGTGTAGCTCAAGCTGTGAAGAGAGCACGTCACTTGGCGTTGCTGCCTTATGTAACTGACATGATGAAATAATAGGAGGAGGAAAGTATGGAAATTATATTGAAAGAAGACATAGTAAACTTGGGTTATAAGAACGATATCGTAACCGTAAAATCCGGTTATGGTCGTAACTACCTCATCCCGACAGGAAAAGCTGTCATCGCTTCTCCTGCTGCAAAGAAAATGCTGGCTGAAGAGCTGAAACAACGCGCTCACAAGTTGGAGAAAATCAAAAAGGACGCTGAAGAACTGGCTGCTAAGCTGGAAGGCGTATCTTTGAAGATTGCTACTAAGGTTAGCGCAACCGGCACTATCTTCGGTTCAGTTGGTAATATCCAGATTGCTGAAGAGTTGGCTAAATTGGGTCATAACATCGATCGTAAGATTATCGTTGTTAAAGACGCAGTGAAAGAAGTTGGTAACTACAAAGCTATCGTTAAACTGCACAAAGAGGTTTCTGTAGAAATTCCTTTCGAAGTAGTTGCTGAAGAAGCATAAATATAGAATTCTATATAAAGGGAAAGCCCGGTTTCTGAAAAGAAACCGGGCTTTTTTGATTCCTTGTCATTCAGAGTGAGCGAAGAATCTCCTCTCTCTGCATTTAAGAAAAGGAATTCTTTGTTTCGCTCTGAATGACAAACATATTTGTGGGAATAGATACTTGTAGATATAAAAAAAGTCTGTCCGTACTTTCGTACGTCAGACTTTCAATTCTCTCTAATGTTGTACTGAAATTATTCAGCTACAACTGCTGCGCTATCTGCTGCAGTTGTGTCAGCTACTGCGGCTGCTGCTTCAGCTGCTGCTGCTTCTACAGCTGCGATTGAGTCAGCGATACGGATTGAATCAGCTGTTGCTTGTTCAGCGTTAGCTGCTTTGTTACCACAAGATGCGAAAGATACTGCTACGATAGCTACGGCCATCAAAACTAATTTTTTCATTTTCTTTACTTTTAAAACGTAATACAATCAATTGCTTTATTAAAACGATGCAAAGGTATGTACTTTTTAGATACGTTGTTCTCCAAAACCCAACTTTTTTTATAATTTTTTTTGAGGAATGCCCGTTTTTCCCGCTTTAAGCATGTTCTATAACATATTAATCTTCTGCGATACTGTTATATAAATACCTTTTGATGCTTCTTTTGGGAGTTTTCTCAAATTCTGTAGGATAAAGCTGTATCTGGCTGACTTTTTCGTAAGCGGCAACGCTGTTATTCAGGCTTTTGAGATTTTCGTCCATAATGGTCTTCAGGTTTTCCGGATTATTCAATCCTAAGGAATCCAATGCTTCGTAGTCGGCATAAACCAAAGCTACCAATTTCTTATTACGTTCAATCACAAGGCTTTCCAGGACAAACGGCATGTTGTTGAGGCGGGCCTCTATTTCTTCCGGAAAGATATTCTGTCCGCTGGAGCTTAGAATCATGGTTTTGCTGCGTCCGCGGATATAAAGGTTGTTGTTGTCGTCCAAAGTACCTAAGTCACCGGTACGCAGCCAGCCGTCCTCGGTAAAAACTTCTTTGGTGGCTTCCGGATTCTTATAATAACCAACCATTACGTTTTCACCGCGTACCTGTATCTCGCCCAGTCGGTCATCCGGATTTTCTTTATAGATGCGGGCTTCCATGATGTCGAGTACCCGTCCGGAAGAGGTCGTTACGAATTCGTTCCATGGGGCGTAGCTGATAAGCGGGGCACATTCCGTCATGCCGTAACCGATGGTGAAAGGGAATTTGATGCGATGAAAGAATTCCTCCACTTCCGGATTCATGGCGGCGCCGCCGATGATGACTTCCTTGAACCGGCCACCCAGCGCATCTACCAGTTTCTTGCGGATTTGCCCGTATATCTGTCCGTCCAGCAAAGGAATGCTGAGCGCCCATTTCATGGACTTTTTGTTGATAATAGGCTGAATGACATTCTTGTATATCTTTTCAATCACAAGGGGGACGGTTATAATCAGATTGGGTTTTACTTCTTCAAATGCCTTCATCAGGATTTTGGGAGAAGGAATTTTACCCAACAATGTGACATGAGTGCCCACAGCCGTAGCGGTCAGGAAATCGAAAGCGCAACCGTAAGCATGTGCCAACGGCAGGAAAGAGAGCACTTTATCACCTTTCTTCAGCAATTCGGTACGGATGCCGAAAGTAACGTTACCTGCCAGGTTGTTTCCGGTCAGCATAACGCCTTTGCTGAAACCCGTCGTACCCGAAGTATAGTTCAACAACATTATTTTGTCATTGGAAAGGTCGGTATAAGTCACATTTTCCCGTGTGAAACCATTCGGATAGGTTTCTTCCATTTTATCACCCAGATGTTTGAGGAAACGTTGGATAGTCTCTCCGTCACGCTGATACAGGCAGCGGAAATCGTTGAGAGAGAATACTCCGCGCAAGCCGGTAAGCCGTTCTTCTTCCAGATGCTCCCAAATGGCATCGCTGGTGAAGAGGAATACAGATTCGGAATGATTAACGATGTGATGTACATCATTGGGGTTGAAATCCTGCAGGATAGGAACTACGATACCGCCATAAGTGATAACCGCCATATAAGCGATGCACCAGCGGGCATTATTCTTGCCGATAACCGCTATCTTATCGCCGCGGCGCAGGCTGCAATGCTTGAATAACAGGTGTAATTTGGCAATTTCTTGCGCAACTTCTCCGTAGGTATAACTTTCGTTTTCTCCATAATCGGTATAACAGGGGAGGTCCCAATTCTCGCGGAAACTATGCTCGTATAGCTTGATAAAGTTTTCTTGTATCATTGCACGTTTTTTGATGAATTGTGCAAAAGTAGGAAAAATATAATAATAATGTGTACCTTTGTCGTGAAAATGTGATTTAGGCTCATGATAGATACCAATATATTTCAAGATAAGACAGCGGTTTACTATACGTTGGGGTGCAAGCTGAATTTCTCGGAGACCTCGACTATCGGTAAGATTTTGCGGGAGGCAGGCGTGCGTACGGCGCGCAAGGGAGAGAAAGCGGATATATGTGTGGTAAACACCTGTTCGGTTACCGAGGTGGCGGATAAGAAGTGCCGCCAGGCCATTCATCGTTTGGTGAAGCAGCATCCGGGAGCTTTTGTGGTGGTAACGGGGTGTTATGCCCAGTTGAAGCCGGATGCCGTGGCAAAGATAGAAGGCGTGGACGTGGTGCTGGGGGCGGAGCAGAAGAAAGACCTGCTTCAATATCTGGGTGACTTGAAAAAGCATGAAAGCGGTGAGGCTTATACCTCCGCTTTGAAAGATATCCGTTCGTTCGCTCCGTCGTGCTCGCGCGGCGACCGTACCCGTTTCTTCTTGAAAGTGCAAGACGGTTGCGATTATTACTGCTCTTATTGCACCATTCCTTTTGCCCGCGGACGCAGTCGTAACGGAAGTATTGCCTCTCTTGTGGAGCAGGCTCGTCAGGTGGCGGCCGAAGGCGGTAAGGAGATTGTCTTGACAGGAGTAAACATCGGTGATTTCGGCAAGTCGACAGGGGAAACTTTTTTTGATTTGGTGAAAGCGCTGGACGAAGTGGAAGGCATCGAACGCTATCGTATATCTTCTATCGAGCCTAACTTGCTGACGGACGAAATCATTGAGTTCGTATCCCGTTCCAAGCGGTTCATGCCTCATTTCCATATCCCGTTGCAATCGGGTAGTGATGAAGTGTTGAAACTGATGCGCAGGCGATATGATACGGTTTTATTTGCTTCTAAAGTGAGGCGGATAAAGGAAGTGATGCCTGATGCCTTTATCGGCGTGGACGTAATTGTGGGTACCCGTGGAGAAACGGAAGAATACTTTGAACAGGCCTACCGGTTTATTCAAGGCCTGGATGTGACGCAGCTTCATGTGTTCAGCTATTCCGAACGTCCGGGCACGCAGGCCTTGAAGATAGACCATGTGGTATCCTCCGAGGAAAAGCACAGACGCAGCCAGCTTCTGCTGGAATTGTCGGACGAAAAGACACGCGCGTTTTACGCCCGCCATATCGGGCAGACAATGCCGGTTCTGTTGGAGCGCTCTAAACCGGGAACACCTATGCACGGCTTTACTCCGAATTATATCCGGGTGGAAGTACCGCATGATGATGCGTTGGATAATCAGGTAATTCCGGCGCGTATGGGTGATTTTAATGAAGAAGGCACGGCTCTTTTGGGAGTGCTTGGCGATAAGGGATTGGCAGATAAGTAATCAGTAATAAGGAATTGACAAGGTGAAATCGAGATTGATTTATTGGTTGACTTATGCAGGCATGTGGCTGTTGGCCTTATTGCCTTTTAAGGCGCTTTATGCACTATCCGACGGGCTTTGCTTTTTGATGCATCACGTCGTGCACTATCGGCGCAGAGTGGTACGCACTAATTTGCGCCATGCATTTCCCGAAAAGTCCGAGACGGAACTGCGGGATATAGAACGCGGGTTCTATCGTTATATCTGCGATTATATGCTGGAGGAGGTGAAGATGCTGCGCATGTCTTTCAAGGAACTCTGCCGGCGCATGGAATATGACAATAAGGAAGAGTACCTTGCCATGATCGAGAAACATGGCGGCATTGTGTTGCTCATACCGCATTACGCTAATTTCGAGTGGATTACGGGAATGAGCAGTATTATGCAAGAGGGAGATATACCGGTACAAATCTATAAACCGCTGCACAATAAATATATGGATGCGATGTTTAAACGCATCCGTGCCCGCTTCGGCGGTTACAATGTGCCCAAACATTCTACGGCGCGTGAAATTATCAAACTGCGTCGTGACAATAAACGTGTGGCGGTGGGAATGATAACCGATCAGTCTCCCAATCCTAACGAGGCGCATCATTGGACAACCTTCCTGAATCAGGATACCGGTTTTATGGACGGTGCCGAGCGTATAGCGAAACTCATGGATTTCCCCGTATTCTATTGCGAATTGAAGAAGCAGGGGAGGGGCTATTGCCGTGTCCGGTTTGACTTGATAACCGAAACGCCGAAGGCAACTGCCGACGGTGAGATAACGGAATGTTTTGCCCGCCGTTTGGAGCAGACAATTCGTAGGGAACCGCCCTATTGGTTCTGGTCGCATAAGCGTTGGAAACTAAAGCGTGAAGATGCCATACAACATGGATAAGACAGCCGTTGTCATATTAAACTGGAACGGATGTGAAATGCTTCGTTCGTTTCTTCCTTCCGTAATAGGCTGTTCCAAAACGGAAGGCGCGGAAATTTATGTGGCGGATAACGGTTCGACGGATGCTTCCGTCGATATGCTCCGACAAGAATTCCCGTCCGTACACCTTATTATATTAAAAGAAAATCTCGGTTTTGCTGAGGGATATAATCTTGCCTTGCAACAAGTATCCGCCGAATATGTGGTGTTGCTTAATTCCGATGTGGAAGTGACCGAACACTGGTTGGCGCCACTCATAAACTATATGGACGCCCATCCTGAGGTTGCGGCGTGCCAACCTAAAATCCGGAGTTGGCGTCAAAAAGAACTGTTTGAATATGCAGGAGCAGCCGGCGGATTTATAGACCGCTACGGTTATCCCTTCTGCCGGGGACGGATAATGGGTGTAGTGGAGGAGGACAACGGGCAGTATGATACTGTCATTCCGGTGTTTTGGGTTACAGGAGCCGCCCTGTTTATCCGTCAGAAAGACTATCGGGATGCCGGCGGACTGGATGGCCGTTTCTTTGCCCACATGGAGGAGATTGACTTGTGCTGGCGGCTTCGCGCCCGCGGACGGATGCTGGTTTGCGTGCCCCAAAGTACCGTCTATCATGTAGGCGGTGCAACCTTGAAGAAAGAGAACCCTCATAAGACCTTTCTCAATTTTCGTAACAATCTTGTAATGCTCTATAAGAATCTGCCGCAGGAAGAGTTGGCCTTTGTGATGCGTGCGCGTGCGGTTCTTGATTATGTGGCAGCCCTGAGTTTTCTGCTGAAAGGGCAGTTTCCCAATATGTGGGCGGTGATTCGCGCACGCCGTGCATTCCGTTTGCTTCGTCCCTCGTTTGCGGACGCCCGTAGGGAGAACCTGAAAAAAACATCCCTTCCGGTGATTCCCGAACGGACAAAAAGCAGTATCTTGGTACAGTTTTATCTGCGCGGGAAGAAACGTTTCTCTCAATTGTAAGAACTGTTATCTGTTTCCGATTGTTTATTTGTTAAAGTTATTAGCTTATGGAAAAGTTGGTTAGAAAGATTGGCTTGGTGGCGCATGATGCCATGAAGAAAGACCTCATCGAGTGGGTGCTTTGGAATTCGGAACTGCTTATGGGACATAAATTCTATTGTACGGGCACTACGGGAACCCTTATTCTTGCGGCGCTGAAAGAGAAGCATCCCGATGTGGAATGGGATTTTACCATCCTCAAGTCCGGTCCTTTGGGTGGCGACCAGCAGATGGGTTCGCGCATTGTGGACGGAGAGATTGATTATCTTTTCTTCTTTACGGATCCCATGACTCTGCAGCCGCACGACACGGACGTCAAAGCTTTGACCCGTCTTGCCGGTGTGGAGAACATCGTTTTCTGTTGTAACCGCAGCACGGCAGACCATATCATTTCGAGCCCGCTCTTCCTTGATCCTGCTTACGAACGTACCGTTCCCGATTACAGCAACTACGCCAAGAGGTTCGAGAACAAGCAGGTGGTTGCCGAAGCTGTTGAATCGGCAAAGAGACGGAAGAAAAAGAAATGACGGGAAGCCTATCTGTCGCAATGCACTTCCACGCCTGCCGCGTCCAAATCGGCACCCATAGGCGGATTGCGTTTGGATAGTTTCAAGTCTATACTTTCAACGGCAGGAAAGTCGTGAAACAAACGCTTAACTATGCGTCCGCACACGTGCTCCAATAATTTGGAAGGGATGGCCATCTCTTCCTTTACCGCTTCATGCACATCGGCGTAACTCACCGTATTGGCCACATCGTCCGTCTCTGCGGCACGGGCGATGTCGGTCTTTAATCGTAAATCAATGATAAAATCATTGCCTGCTATGGTTTCTTGCCCGCCGACACCATGATGGGCAAAGAAGTGTACCTGATTCAAGAATATGTAGCTGGTCATGCGCAATGGGTATATTTTAGAGTGCAAATATAGGTAAAATCTTTCTTCTGTAATTGCAGAAGTGCAATAACCGTCTGTCTTTACGAAAATCTTCTTTTTGTCCATTATATATTTCCGTACGCCGGAATATTGTGTATCTTTGCGGCATGACAACAATGTTTAAATCGGATTTGGTGTAGTAAACAATCTGTATCATCGATGCGGATTGTCCTTTCGTTTACTCTCGGATGATTTCCTTTCGGGAGTGTTTTCCTATGATTATAATTCAAGTTTAATCTGCATACGGTGCCGGGAGCATTGCAAGGCTTTCCGTGTATGCGAAATATATTACGAAAATGAGTAATGAAAATAAAACAATTCATGATTTCGAACTTAACTTAATCTGCGATTTCTTTTCCACCATGAAACGTCAGGGGCCCGGAAGTCCCGAAGTAACGCTGAAAGCATTGAGCTTTATCGATAATCTTACGGATAAGTCTCTCATTGCCGACCTCGGTTGCGGAACAGGCGGCCAGACAATGGTACTGGCAGAGCATGCGCCCGGGAAGATTACGGGACTTGATTTTCTCCCCGGTTTTGTCGATATCTTCAATCGCAACGCAAGGCAGGCCGCTCTGCAAGACCGGGTGAAAGGGATTGTCGGCTCGATGGATAATCTTCCTTTCCAAGAAGGGGAGCTGGACTTGATTTGGTCGGAAGGAGCTATCTACAATATCGGTTTTGAGCGTGGGCTGAACGAGTGGCGTAAGTATCTGAAGCCGGGCGGCTATATCGCCGTATCCGAGAGCTCGTGGTTTACGGACGAACGTCCTGCAGAGATTAACGATTATTGGATGGATGCGTATCCCGAAATAGATACGATTCCTAATCAGGTGGCTAAGGTGCACGGAGCAGGGTATCTGCCTGTCGCTACGTTTGTTTTGCCGGAAAATTGCTGGACGGAACATTACTTCATTCCCAAGCGTGCGGCTCAGGAAGTTTTTCTTTCCAAATATGCCGGGAATAAGATTGCCGAGGAGTTCAGTGCGCTTCAGGCCGATGAGGAAGAACTGTACGGAAAATATAAAAGATTCTACGGCTATACATTCTTCATCGCAAAGAGAGTGGATTGATGATTGCCTGAGATATCCGTGACCGGATGCAGGCACAGGGCAAAATCGTTCCGTAAGACAAATATATTTGTCTTGCGAAACGGATAGATTCATCCCGTGAGACGAAAAAAATCATCTCGCGGGATGAATAATTTTATCTCACGAGATGATTTTACTTGTCTTGTTGTGATTGGCTTATCGTCCGGTTTGCGCGATAAGTTCTTTAATCTTTTCGTTCAGGCTTTCGGCTTTCATCAGTTGTTCCAGCGTCAGGTGCATGCGCCAGCGCCAATAGTGACGCGGGTTGGCGGGAACATTGATGCGCTCTTCCTGTACATTCGGGTTGCGCCATTTACCGTCCATCGACATCCAGTCCTGCAAGGAGAGTATGCAGAGGATGGAGTTGCTGTACAGGTGTTTGCGTACAACCTCTTCGCAAAGTTCGGGCGTGGCCACCGCCGGAGCGGCGCCGTAATGTCCGAGCATGGTATTGTAGTAACGTTGCGTTTGCAGGAAGTCTTCTTCCCACCAGCCGCGCAGCGTGGACATATCGTGTGTGGATATGGTGCAAACGGAACGGTACGGATACCAGTCCGGATGTCCGAACTCTTGTGCCGGGTCTTTGGGCATACGCTGTATCTCCAAAGAAAGGATGCGCAAATCGTTCATCACCCATGCCACGCAATCGGGAATCATGCCCAGGTCTTCACCGCATACCAGCATCCGGGTGGATTGCGTCAGTTGCGGTAACTTGTTCATGGCCTGCTCACGCCAGAATTCGTTGTGGCGGTGGTAGTAATACTGATCGTACAGGCGGTTGAAAGCGGCTTTCTCCCAATCGTTCAAGGAACGGTAGATGTAGTCGTGCTGCACGCCGATGCGCGGGTGGTACTTGTACGGGTCGTTGCGGTCGGGTACAAACAGTACGTCGCTGATAAGCGCGTACAAACCGTCGCGTATCCAAATGCTGTCCTCATCCGTCTTACCGGCAAAGTAGGCTTCTACCTTGCGCTGGGTGTCGAATTCGGGACGCATCCGGTAGATTTCCCAGGTGTCCGTCGGTTCGATGAAGGTCTGCTTTACGTAGTCGGTATGCGGGCCGAACATCTGTCCCAGGAAATACTCGTGTATGTACGGTTTCAGGAATTCTTCGCGGAAGGAGAGGCCGTAGCTCTCTATTTCCTCACGTGTCATGGGCAGGGCGGGCACGAATTGTCCCAGCAAGCCATGTACGGCATGCATGGGAATTTCCCAGATACGGAAGAAACCGAGGATGTGGTCGATGCGATAGGCGTCGAAGTATTCCGCCATTTTGCGGAAACGCTTCATCCACCATGCATAGCCGTCTTTCTCCATGATATCCCAGTTGTAGGTGGGGAAGCCCCAGTTCTGTCCGTTGACGGAGAAATCATCGGGCGGAGCGCCGGCTTGTCCGTTCAGGTTGAAATAGTGGGGCTCTGTCCATGCCTCTACGCTGTTGCGGCTGATGCCGATAGGTATATCGCCTTTCAGCACGACACCGTTGGCACGCGCGTGTCCGGTGGCGGCGAGCAATTGCAGATGCAGGTTGAACTGGATGTAATAGTAGATGGCGATGTGCGGGTAATCGGCAGATTCCGGTTGGCAGAGCTTCTCAATTTCTGCGGCGTCGTAGCTGCCGTACTTGGGCCACTCGCGGAAGTCGGGCGTTTTGTAAGCGTCGCGCAGGTAGCTGAAAACGGCATAAGGCTGTAACCATTCTTTGTTTGTTTCAAAGAATTTACGGAAAGCCGCCGAGGCCAGTACCTTTTCTCCCTCTTGCTTGAAGATGAGGTGGAAGTATTCCCATTTGGTTTTGTTGACTGCCTCGTAATCGACGGCGGGCAGGGCGTTCAACTCTTTCTGCCGTTTGTTGAATTCCGCCATGGCTTTTTTGTCCTTCAATGTACCCAGTTGTTTCAAATCGGTGTACATCGGGTGGAAAGCGTAGATGGAGATACTGTTATAAGGATAGGAGTCCGTCCACGTATGCGTCATGGTGGTGTCGTTGATGGGCAGAATCTGTACGGCTTTCTGCTTGGTACTTACTGCCCAGTCAATCATGCGTTTCAGATCGCCGAAGTCACCTACGCCGAAGCTCTTCTCGGAACGGAGCGAGAATACGGGTACGGCAACGCCTGCGCCTTTCCAGGCGGGAAGGTTGAAATATACGTAGCGATCGCCGATGACAACCGTCTCGTTTGCACCTGTTTGCGGATCCGCCATATAGCGGTTCGGGTTGTTTTCCCAGCAAACGGCACGGCGTTCTTTCTTATTATACAGAATGAATTTATATTCCAGCGGGAAGCTGATTTTGGCGGCATCTACCTCTATCTGCCATTCCGGGAAATTGGCGTCGCTCATAAGCACGGCTTTGTCCGGATTCCAGTCTCCGAACATCGGTTGGTTTCCGCAGATGCCCAGACAGTGGTCGCTGTCGATGCAGGGGGAATACGCCTTTATCAACAATCCCTTCTTGTGGCCTTTGGGTGCCGCGCTGCGTTCGCGGTGTGCCAGGAGAGATTCCGTAAAGGCGGAAGTATAGAAATACTGCTGTTCCGGCAGGTTTTTCCAGCAATCCTGTATCCGGTAGACTTTCTTGGAGGTGCCGGAAAGGTAAAGTGTGCGGGGCAGGCTGTTCCACTCTGCGCGTGTAGGCCGGCCGTCGCGGAAGATATAGTAGCTGTATTGGACAAATCCGTTTTCCGGCAATGCGATGTCGACTTCCGCAGTCCAGTGAATACCGTCTACGGTTTGTAACGGTAATGCTTGGTCGGGATGTTCGTTTCCGAGTTCAGGTATGGAGCCTGAAACTCTGACTTCTTCACCCCAATTGGTTCTGTACTCGATATTAAATGATAAAGTCATATATATTAGATTTAGAAATAACAATAGCTGCAATGATTATGCAAGTATAAAAAATATTCCTCATAATCATGCAGCTATTGTCAGCTATCTCATTTAAATTCCTATGCAAACGTTTGTGTTTGCCTGAGACTTATCCGCAACGGGATGCGCCGCAAGTGGTACAGATAAGGCAGCCTTCCTGATACACCAGCGTTTCGTTGCCGCAGTTCGGGCATTTCTTGCCTTTGGCTTCCGTTCCGTCCGTTACGTATTTCTTCAGTGCGCGTTCCACACCGTTCTTCCAGGTATTGATGTTCTCGCTGTCCAGTTGCAGTGAGCTTACCAGCTTCATTACCTGCTCAATAGGCATGCGGTAGCGCAATACGCCGGAGATGAGTTTGGCGTAGTTCCAGTACTCTTTGTTGAACTTCTCGGACAGTCCCTCGATGGTGACTTTGTAGCCGCGTTTGTTCTCGAACTGGAAGTCGTAACGTTTGTTTCCGTTTTCATCGACGTTCTTGATGATGTGTCCTGTTGAAACATTCTTCGGAAGGATGATACCTTCATCGTCGTCTTGAAGACCGGTGAATATTTCGTAAGGATGTCCGTCCAGCAAACCGACGAATGCCACCCATTTTTCCTTGTTGTTCTGGAAGCGCACCACATCCGCTTCCAATACCTTAGGACGGGTTTCGACAACCGTAGGCGGCTTGCACGGCGGAAGCTCTTCTTTCTTTTCGCTCTTGGCGGAAATCAGCACGCCGGAACGCGAACCGTCGCGATAAACCGTACAGCCCTTGCAACCGGATTTCCACGCTTCGATGTACAGGCGGTTTACCAGTTCTTCGTCCACATCGTTCGGCAGGTTGATGGTAACGCTGATAGAGTGGTCTACCCATTTCTGGATACGTCCCTGCATCTTGACTTTCATCAGCCAGTCTACGTCGTTGGAAGTTGCTTTATAATAAGGTGACTTTTCAACGAGCGCATCTATCTCGTCTTGTGTATAGCGTTTGGCGGGATCGTAGCCTTCCGCTTCCATCCATGTAACGAACTTGGGATGGAATACGATGTATTCTTCGAAAGCGTCTCCGGTTTCGTCAACGAAATCGATATGTACGTTGGCGTCGTTCGGATTGACTTTGCGGCGGCGTTTGTAGACGGGCAGGAATACGGGCTCGATGCCGGAGGTGGTCTGCGTCATCAGGCTTGTCGTACCTGTCGGCGCAATGGTGAGGCAGGCGATGTTGCGACGTCCGTATTTCTTCATTTCCTCGTACAACTCGGGATCGGCTTCACGCAGGCGGTTGATGAACGGGTTGTTCTTCTCGCGTTCGCTGTCGTACACTTCGAAAGCGCCACGCTCTTTTGCCATTTCCACGGAAGAACGGTAGGCGCTCAGCGCTACCGTCTTATGTACTTTTTCAGCAAATTCGGTTGCTTCTTCGGTGCCGTAACGCAATCCTAACGCTGCCAGCATATCGCCTTCGGCGGTGATGCCCACACCGGTACGACGGCCTTGACCGCTCTTCTTGTATATCTTCTGCCACAAAACGCTTTCAGTATGTTTTACATCTTCGTTTTCCGGGTCGGAATCAATCTTGGCCATGATGCGCTCTATCTTCTCCAGCTCCAGGTCGATGATGTCGTCCATGATGCGTTGAGCCAGTGCAACGTGTTTCTTGAACAGGTCGAAGTCGAAGTAAGCGTCCGGCTTGAACGGATTGACCACGTATGAATATAGGTTGATGGCCAGCAAACGGCAAGAGTCGTAGGGGCACAACGGTATTTCACCGCAAGGATTGGTGGATACCGTACGGTAGCCCAAATCTGCATAGCAATCGGGTACGGATTCTTTCAGGATAGTGTCCCAAAAGAGTACGCCGGGTTCGGCGGACTTCCATGCGTTGTGCACAATTTTCTTCCACAAATCGGCTGCGCTGATTTCTTTCTTGAATACAGGCTCCGTAGCGTCAATGGGATATTGCTGTACGAATGGCGTACCATCGATGGCGGCTTGCATAAATGCGTCGGTCAGCTTAACGGAAACATTGGCGCCCGTAACTTTTCCTTCTGTCATCTTTGCGTCTATGAAGGCTTCCGAATCCGGATGCTTGATAGATACGCTTAGCATCAACGCGCCCCGACGGCCGTCTTGAGCCACTTCGCGGGTAGAGTTGGAGTAACGTTCCATGAAAGGAACCAGTCCGGTTGAAGTTAAAGCGGAGTTCTTTACGGGAGAACCTTTCGGACGGATATGAGACAAGTCGTGTCCCACACCGCCGCGGCGTTTCATTAACTGTACTTGTTCTTCGTCTACTTTGAAGATTGCACCGTAAGAGTCGGCTTCACCATCCACGCCTATTACAAAGCAGTTGGAGAGGGAAGCTACCTGATAGTTGTTTCCGATTCCGGTCATCGGACTTCCTTGCGGAACGATGTATTTAAAGTGGTTCAGCAGGTCGAAGAGCTCTTCGGAAGTCAGTGCGTTAGGGTACTTGGCCTCAATACGGGCTACTTCATTGGCTATTCTCCAATGCATGTCTTCCGGAGACTTTTCGTAAATATTTCCGAAAGAGTCTTTGACTGCATATTTGTTCACCCAAACTCTTGCAGCCAGTTCGTCGCCTTGGAAGTATCGTAAAGATTCTTCGTAGGCTTCGTCATAAGAATAAATTTTCTTTTCCACGATGCAATATCTCTTAGATTTAATTGTAAATAAGTAAAAGTGTAGAAGTCGTACTTACAGCTAACAAATGTGATTGCAAATCTATGAATGTTTTTTGTTATTGCAAAATAAAAAGAGATGTTTTTATCAACGGAGTATAAGTTTTCCGTTTTTATTAGTTAATAGTTTGATTTACATAAAAATAACTTTTTAAAATGAACAAAAAGTTTTCCAAAAAGAAAATTGTGCAGATGATTGCTGCGTAGGTGGCTTGCTCTTTTTAGAAAATATGGGTGCACATATTCGGGGGTATTAAATGATATTCTGTATTTCTTTTTATATATTTGCAGAAAAAAGAAAGAATGGAAAGCTTAAAACAAAGGAGAACAATCCGTAAATATCAGCAGAAAGATATTTCTTCTGATTTGTTAAATGATTTGCTTGAAACCTCTTTTCGTGCTTCTACGGTTGGAAACATGCAGGTTTATAGTGTGGTTGTAACTCGTGACGCTGAGCGTAAGGCCAAGTTGGCGCTGGCGCATTTCAATCAGCCTATGGTACAGACAGCGCCGGTAGTCCTTACTTTTTGCATTGACCTGCGTCGTTTTAGCAAATGGTGTGAGCTGCGGAAGGCGGAGCCGGGATATAACAATTTTGAATGGTTTGTTACCGGGTCTGTGGATGCCTTATTGGCAGCGCAAACATTCTGTGTGGCAGCCGAAAAAAAAGGTCTGGGCATCTGTTATTTGGGTACTACCACCTACAATCCCCAAATGATTATTGAAGCGTTGGAATTGCCCGAATTGGTTTTTCCTATCACCACCGTTACCGTGGGCTGGCCTGCGGAAACGCCTGCGCAAGTAGACCGCCTGCCTTTGGAGGCCATTGTCCATGAAGAAACTTACCATGACTATACTTCCGAGGATATCGACCGCCTTTATGCATACAAGGAATCTTTACCCGAAAATAAACGGTTTATTGTCGAAAATAATAAAGAAACGCTGGCTCAGGTCTTTACAGATGTGCGCTATACGAAGAAAGACAGCGAAGCCATGTCCGAAACGCTTTGGAAAGCGATGAAAGCGCAAGGGTTTTGATGAAGTATGAAATATAATCGTATGTTGCGTTTTTCATAAGTAAATACACATAATCGGCTTATGCTACCTGTCATTCAGAGCGAAGCGAAGAACCTACTCCCTTTTTAAATACATAAAGAGAAGAGATTCTTCGCTTCGCTCTGAATGACAGATAGTAATTTTTAATATTTACTTATGCGTTTATACCTTATATTTAATTTCAGTATTTCAGTTTCCTTTTTTCAGTGCGGTCTGAATCTCTTCGATTTCAGCACGGAATGATTTATCGACTTCTTTCAGCTGCTTGATTGTTTTGCAAGCGTGCAGTACGGTAGCATGGTCTTTGTTCCCGATTAACGTACCTATTTTTGCAGTAGAGAAGTCCGTATGATTTTTGGCTAAATACATGGCTATTTGGCGGGCCTGCACCACTTCGCGTTTGCGCGATTTTGTATGTATGGCGGCATTTTCCAAACCGAAGTGCTTACATACGGTGGTGATTATATCATCGATGGTTATGGCCTTGCTTTCGCTGTTCACGACTTTGCGTACAATGCGTTGCGCCAATTCCAGGTCGATTTCCTTGTTATATATGGTGGAATGAGCCATGATGGAGATGACGATACCTTCCAAATCACGCACACTGTTGCCTACATTCTCGGCTATATAGTCAATAACTTCCGGCGGAAATTGTAAACCGTCACGATGTATCTTATTCCGCAGAATGTTTTTGCGCAATTCCACCGTGGGCTTTTCCAGTTCCGCTACCATTCCCCATTTGAAACGTGTAATCAGGCGTTCTTCCATACCTTGAAGCAGTACGGGAGCACGGTCGGAAGTAAGGATGAGTTGTTTGCCGTTTTGATGCAGATGATTGAAGATGTGAAAGAACGTGTTCTGCGTTTTGGTAACGCCTGCAAATTCTTGGATATCGTCAATAATCAAAATGTCGATTGTCTGGTAGAAGTTGATGAAGTCGTTGGTTGTGTTGTTGCGTACGGAATCGGTGTATTGCACCTGGAATAGATGCGCAGATACATACAATACGCGTTTCTCAGGATATAATTCCTTGATTTTTGTACCGATGGCATTGGCAAGGTGAGTTTTCCCCACACCTGACGCCCCGTACAAAAACAACGGATTGAAGATGGTTTTCGCCGGATTGAGCGCTACCGCTTCTGCAACGCTGCGAGAAAGTTTGTTGCTATATCCTTCGATAAATGTGTCGAAGTTGTATTCCGGATTCAGATGCGGATCCAGGTCGGGAACAGGTATCTGCGGAATGGCTTTATCTATCGTCTGTTTTTGCGGTATAATAGTACGGTGGGTAGACTCGTAGTTTACGGTCTTTTCAGGCCGTGAACTTTTGTCCACCATAACATTATACATCAACTTTGTTCCCTCTCCGATTACCTTATAAAGGGTCTTACGCAACAAGTCTACAAATTTATCCTCCAGAAATTCGTAAAAGAACTGGCTGGGAA
The DNA here is from genome assembly GCF_015555825.1 of Bacteroides clarus. Lineage (NCBI taxonomy): Bacteria > Pseudomonadati > Bacteroidota > Bacteroidia > Bacteroidales > Bacteroidaceae > Bacteroides > Bacteroides clarus. The sequence continues at coordinate 231,134 of NZ_JADNLF010000007.1, forward strand.
CTTGTACAACGAGCGTTTTGTCCTCATATTTTAAGGGAATGATGGGGAGAAACCAAGTTTTATATGTCTGTTCCGGAACATTGTCTCTGATGATTTCAAGACAGCGGTTCCATAATCCGACATGATCCTGTTCACTCATAACGGCTACTAATACATTTATTATTTAAGCAAAACTTCTACGTTTGCAAAATTGGCAATCTTATTTGAAAAAAACAAATCTCTTTTTTCTTGTGTTTCTCAAGAAAATAATAATCTCTTTACTTTCAGCTACTTATCGGAATACATGAAACCTATGCCTTTATAGGAGCTCTTGCTTTTATATAATAGCCTGTAATGTAGTGGATTATCGTCTGTTTGCGGGCATTTATATCCTCTGCGGGCAGAGTGAATATAAACCTCTTTTTTACTTTATACATAGACTTATCAAGGGCTTTCTTTCCCCAAACAGATAAGTCTTATTATTTAGACAAAATCTATATAAGCGAAAAATCTACTTATCTTTTTTGCCGAACAACGAGAAGTGAACGTAGCGTTTAGGATGCGATTTCAGGTCTTCCAACAAGCTCGCCGCATTCGCCGTTGTGGCATTCAGATTATTGTAAAGTGACGGGTCGTTCAATAACAATCCGACGGTATTGTCTTTACGGTTTAATTTGTCTGTAATCATTTTTACGTTAGCCAATGTAGAGTCTATGCTTTGCATGGCTGTTGCGTAGTCTATCTCTTTCAGATTATTGGAAATAAGCACGAAGTTATCTCCGATGGTGTTCAGCTTTCCGGTGAGCTGAGGAATATCCTTGTTCATTAATGTTTGCAGCTGCCCGCTGGTTACGGCCAGGTTGGCTGTCAGGTTCTGCACATTGTGCAGGGTGGCCGGTATGACCGGGTCTGCCAATACAGTGTTTAAAGAGCCGAGGATGGAGTCCAGCTTGGGCAGCATCTTTTCCAGTTGCGGCATCATGGAAGCTACTTTTTCCATCATTCCGTTGTTGAGGGTACCGGGAATCGTATCTCCAATCTGATATTTCTCGCGGGGGTTGTTGGCAAGGAGAAGGTTCATCTTGACGCCACCTAACATTTCTGCGGCCAATTCTGCCGTACTTCCTTTGGGAATACGCAGGTCGGTATTGACATCTATTTCGGCAATGACTTTTCCGGGTTGGGTATAATCGTAATACAGGTCGCGTACGATACCTACGCGGAAACCGTCGGCAAAGACGGGGCTTGATTTGGTGAGTCCGTTGACATTGTGAAATTTGACATAGAAATAGCTGGAAGGCTTGAACATGTTGATGCCTTTCAGATAATTGATGCCATATACTAATATGCAGAGCGCGGCTATTCCTGCAATTCCTATTCTGACTTCTTTGGTAATATACTTCATGATGTATTTTATTTATTTCTTTTTGTTTTTAAATTCGTTGACGGCAGCGTTGACGTTCACCTTTTTACCATTCTTGAAAGCTATGATGAAAGCATCCTTGAATTGTGCCGTAATGGAGCGTTTGGTACGTAACACCTTGTTATAATCGGAAGATGCGGCATAGGTGTATTTGTATAAACCGCCTTCCTTGTAATAATCCACATTTTTCAGCCCTTTCAATCGTTTGTCGTTCTTTGCCAACGGACGGGAAGAGGTGAGTATCTGTATCTTGAACACGGGGGCATTGTCTTCTGTTTGCGCAACGGCGGCTTTTTCCGAACGTTGAGGTGTCGGCTTGCCGCTTTGGCCGGCTGCTTTTTTTTCTGTTTGGGATGCCGCGCCGGCAGATGCGGTTGCCTCTTCTTCCGGTTGCGGTATGTCTTCCGGCAGAATGGTCTGGCTACTTCCGTTCAATCGGATTTCCTGCTCGCGCTTATAGGTAAGAAAAGCGCGGAAGATGCCGTTGGCAAGGGTGGTGGTTCCTGCATCCGTATTTAAATAGCGTTCTTCTTCCGGAGTGGAGATGAAGCCGAGTTCCACCAGAATGCTTGGCATGGCACTGGCTTTCAGTACCAGAAAACCAGCCTGATGCACCCCCCGGTCTACCCGTCGGCACGTATTGCGGAAATGCTTCTGTACGAGCGACGCCAGATGTACACTTTGTGACATATACTTATCCTGCATAAACTCGAAGATGATATAAGACTCGGCGGAATTGGGATTAAACCCCGCATAGCGTGTTTTATAGTCGCTTTCATAGAGAATAACCGAGTTTTCCCGCTTGGCCACTTCGAGATTGGCGTCCGATTTTGCAAGACCTAATGTCCAGGTGGATGCGCCTTTGGCGGTACGATTGTTGGCAAGCGCATTGGTGTGGATTGAAATAAAAAGGTCTGCTTTGGCGTCGTTGGCTATCTCCGCACGTCGGTTTAATGGGATAAAGACATCCCGCGTACGGGTATAGACGACTTTTACATCCGGACAATTCTTTTGTATCTGTTTGCCGAGTTTGAGCGCTACATTCAAATTAATGTTCTTTTCTTTGGAAATCTTACCGATAGCGCCGGGGTCGTGTCCCCCGTGTCCGGCATCGATAATGACGACAAAATCCTTCGCTTCAGCACTGCCGCTACAAAAAGGAGAGGTGAGCAGCCCCAAGCAAATACCTATATATAATATGTATCGTCTATACAGTTTCATATAAAAAACATTGCAAAGATAGTGCAAAGGTCTATTTTCGCTCCGCAAATGTAGTGTAATTTTATAGAAAACTCACACTTTGCTTTCAAGTTTTGTTTGTAACAGCTTCTTTTTAGGGAGATTTAGTCTTTACGTTTGCAAAATTTATAGTTTTTCTATACCTGCGTTTGGTTTACGGTCAGTAGCGAATAATTCGTCAGACAGCCGTTGCCCTTTCGTTAGACAACTGTCTAACGAAA